>CAYQPP010000073.1:0-13890 GCA_964419235.1 uncultured Bacteroidales bacterium | reverse complement strand
AATTTATTATTTATTGTTGTATTGTGTTTGTCGGGGGTTTTAAAAGTTACCAAAGGACAGGATGTGCAAGGCTATTTGCCTATTAAAAACTTTACAACAAAAGATTATAAAGCATTGCCGCAGAATTGGGGTTTGGTTCAGGATTCAAGAGGGGTTATTTATGTAAGTAACAGAGATGGGGTACTGGAATTTGATGGAACCAACTGGAATAAAATAACGATTGAATCAGGTTTGGATGCAAAATCGTTAGACATTGATAAAAATGGGAGGGTGTATGTTGGAGCTTATAATGATTTGGGGTATTTAAAACTAAACGCATATGGGAAAATTGAATACCAGTCGTTACTAAGTAAAATGCCTGAGGATAATATTGAATTTGGCTATATATGGAATGTTTTAGTCATTAATGACAAAGTTGTTTTTCATTCTAATCATTATCTGTTTTTTTTGGAGTCTGATACATTATCATTTATTAAATCAGAAAATAAATATAGAAGCCCGTTTAGGGTTAACAACAAATTGTTTATTTGTGAACAAAACAGAGGAATATTGTTGTTTGAAAATGACTCACTCGTTTTATTGGATGGAACCTCAGATTTATGTAATCGACAGTTGTTTGTTTTGTTGCCTGTAAAGCAAGATGTATTTTGCGCAATTAGCAAAAATGACGTGTATATGCTTGATTATTTTGCTGACAATAAGAAAGTTAAAGTATTAAAGATAAATACGGAATTAGATTTTTTTATTGAAAAAAATCAAGTTTTTGGTGGTATAAAAGTTAACGATAATTTATTCTCAATAGGAACTTTTGGCGGTGCCGAAATAATAAATCCTGATGGTAAACTTGTTTATTGGCTTAATCAGAGCATGGGCATAAACGATGATAATATAACTTATCAGTTTATTGATAAAAATAGTGATGTGTGGATTTCTTTATCAAATGGATTAAGCAAGATTGAACTGAGCTCGCCTATTACTGTTTTTGATGATAGATCGGGGTTAGGGGGTAGCATTGAATCAATTACGCGGTTTGACAACAATATTTACGTTGGAACTTTTGTAGGCGTATATAGTTTATCTTCTACTATTCCCCGATTGCACAAAATATCATCATTTGAAAAGGTAAATGGTATTCCGGCAAATGAAACATGGATAGTTAATAGTATTAGGATTGAGAATGATTATTCTCTTCTGATTGAATACAATAATCATATTTATGAACTTGATAAAAAAGGCAATGCTAATAAAATTATTGAAAATATACCTTGGTCTATTTATCAGTCAGAACAAAACAGAGAGAATTTCTATTTTGGTGTAGAAGATGGTGTATTATTAAAAAAGAAAATCTCAAACAAATGGATTGACTTTGGCAGAATAGAAGGAGTTGATAGAAGGATTAAAGATATTATTGAATTTGGCAATAATTTGTGGCTATCAGCCAAGCCTGACGGTGTTTATAAGATTGAAAACTTTCTTACCAATAAATCGGATAAACCAAAATTGTTTACCGATTCAATATTAGAAATAGAAGGGCCGTATATTTTCAAAAAATTTAAAAATGAATTATTGTTAGGTACGGGTAAAGGCATTTATATTTTTAATAATAAAACTAACAAATTTGTTGAAAATACTTACTTAAACGGGCTAATGGGTAATAATCTACGATATATCCATCGGATGTCAGTTGATCCATCAGGTAAACTTTGGCTTGTAACTTATATTAATGAAGAGGAGAGGGAAGAGGTTGGCTTTTTTGATTACGATAAAGACTCAAATATGTTTTGGAACCCAACACCATTTTTGGCAAATATAAAAGGACAAATAAACGCAATTTATCACGACACCAATGGTGTAACATGGTTGGGTGGGAGTGAGGGGCTGTTTCGTTACGATTCAAAAGTAAAGAAAGACTACAAACAAGACTTTTACTGTTTGGTACGAAAAGTAAGTTTGGGTGTCGATAGCACTTTGTTTTATGGTACTTACTATAACGATAGTAGTTATGTGTCAACTATGCAGCCAAACCAACTAAAGCCGGTTTTAGATTACAGGTACAACTCATTAATATTCAACTATTCAGCAATGAATATTGATATTGGTCATCCTACAAAATACAGCTACTTTTTACAAGGTTTTGATAAAAAATGGAGCGACTGGACAGAGGAGACCAAAAAGGAATATACAAACCTGCCCGAAAACAAGTATATATTTAAAGTAAAAGCTCGTAATGTTTATCTGCACGATAGTTTTGTGGCAAGCTATGAGTTTACAATTCTTCCGCCGTGGTACCGTACTTGGTGGGCTTATATATTGTTTGTTTTTGTTGGTTTGGTAGTGGTTTATCTTATTGTAACACAATACACAAAATATTTGCGTGCTGTAATAAAGGAAAAAACAGCCGAAATTGTTGAGCAAAAAGATGAGATTGAAAAGCAGAATGATGAAATTAAGGCCAGCATAAAATATGCCGAGCGTATTCAAAAAGCCATAGTGCCAACATATGAGCGGGCTGCCGAATTGTTGCCTGAGCATTTTGTGCTTTGGCGTCCGCGCGATATTGTAAGCGGCGATTTTTGGTGGATGACCGAAAAAAATGGTTTGGTGGCCATTGTAGCCGCCGACAGTACAGGGCACGGCGTGCCGGGTGCTTTTGTAAGTATGTTGGGGGTTTCGTTTCTTAACGAAATTGTGAACAGAATGGATAATATTCAAGCCAACGAAATATTAAACCAATTGCGCAATAAGGTAAAAACTACCTTAAAACAAACAGGCAAGGACGGTGACTCAAAAGACGGAATGGATTTGGCGCTTATTGTACTTGATTTAAATAATAGCCGCATTCAGTTTGCAGGGGCATATAACCCGCTTTTTTTAATCCGCAATGGTGAATTGTTAGAAACAAAGGCCGACCGAAACCCAATAGGGATTTATATAAAAGAGACAGATTTTACAAACCATGTTATTGAAGTTAAAAAAGGCGATACCCTGTATATATTTTCCGATGGGTATGTTGACCAGTTTGGTGGTGAAAAAGGCAGGAAATTCAAGACCAAGAATTTTAAGGAGCTGCTTTTAAAAATTCAAGATAAAACAATGCCGGAGCAGGAGATGATACTGGATGAAATAATTGATGAGTGGAGGGGTAATATAGAACAGGTTGATGATATTATTATTGTGGGGATAAGGATTTAGTATTCGAATCTTTTTTTTGCAAGAGTTCTTATCTAAAATGCTTTTTGGTTGTTGCTTAGGCAAGTTTGTATAATTAAATTTTTCTCAATGTATCTTAATTCCTCAATGGTTATTATTTCAACTATTCAATTATACTAAATTTTAAACCATTAAGAAGTTAAGGATAGTTAAGTCTTCTCAATGGTTTTTTTACTATTTGACTATACTAAATTTTGAAAATAACGAAGATTAGTATTTTACTTACTAAAATCTTGTAATTTTTGGTAATAGTTATTATCCAAAATACTTTTTGGTTGTTGCTTGAGCAAGTTGGAATATAACAACCTATTTTACACCACCCAAGCCCCATTATCGAATTTAAAATCTTCAATTTTATAATTATAGTCCCAAAACCGAAAATCGGCAAGGGGGATTTTATCTATATTTTTTTCGGTGTTTTTACTGTTCTTAATCGACATTAAAACAAAAATGCCCGGTTTAATAAAACTGCGTAATGCCCCCGATTCGCATATTACGGCCCAATTGTTTGGAATCATCGGTTTAATAATTGCAATGGCTTTTTCAATGTTGGAGTCGTCTGTTTGTATATAATAAACTTTTTGTGCTCCTGCTGCCAGCATTTTCGAGCTATCTTTGTCATATGTTGTGCTTTTTTCTTCTGTTACAATAATATTTTTGTTTTTATACACTATTGTGCATGAATTGCATTGCCCATGCATGTGTGGGGTAATTTTTATGGCCGCCGTATTTTGGTTTTTCGATATGCTACCGATTAACTTGCATGCAAAAGTAGTTTTTCCTACATCTCTGCCTGTGCCCGACACTAACAGCATATTTGGCCAGTTGACCGTATTGTTTTGCATATAATTTGTTTTTATTTTCTCGATTTTCTACAAATCTGCTAAAGCCTAACCATTTTAAATATTATTGTTACTTCGTTTTGTGTTAAAAGTTTAAAAGCTTTGTGTTGTAAACAGTGTTATTCCAAATCATTTGGTGTATTAATATTTTTAAATTGTTCAATGTCGGTTATATCAATATATTTTGTCTCTATTTTTAATAAAAGGTTAACCAATTTATAATCGTTTTGGTTTATCTGGTTTTCAATAATTGGTAATACATTCTTTTTATAGCAACCGATTAAAGGCTCTAATTTGCCGTTTGGCAGGCGTGGAACAACTGCATCAAAACCATTTGAGTTTTCAATTAAAGTATTATATAATTTATAATTCAAATTTGGCACATCGCACGGTATAACTATGTTAAGTTCTGTTGTTGAGGCTTTTAAGCAACTATATAGCCCACTAATAGGGCCAATATTTTTATATTTGTCGGGTATTGTTATAAATAAAATATTATCGATAATTTTATTAGAGCTTATTAAAATATTTTGGGTGTGGTTTTGCAAAATACAAATAGCATTATCAACAAGTCTTTTGCCTTTATACTCAACAATAGCTTTATTTTTGCCCATCCGTAAGCTTTTGCCTCCTGCAATTACAATGCCTGTTATTCTTTTTTTGTTCATTGTCCCAATATAAAAACCTGATAGATATTAAAAAACTATCAGGTTTAAAAAGTAGTTTAGCAGTTAATATACCGCCATTAATAATTCTCCACTTCGTATGTTTTTTCTCTTACTGATGCAGCCTCAAGCCATTTAGGAACAACATTTTCCAAAAAGGTGCTTTTTTCTGCTTTAAGTTTATTAATAGGCAGGCCAATAAATTCCTGAGCTTTGGTTTTTGTGGCGATATCGGGGTAGGGTATGGGTTCGTTATGTCCCAAATCGGCCAATAGGCGTGCTAATTTTAATCTGGCATCTTGTGCTTTAACAAGCCCTGTGCCAATAACCCTCGAAATTTCAACCGGTGAATGAAACGAGCCTCCGTGGCTGGCTGCAGCATAATCCCAACGCCATTGGGCATGACGGATATCCATTAAAATTTCTTTCATCTGCTCATCGGTAGCACCATTGTCCCATGCAAATTTTGCTTCAACATGTGCATGAACTAACAACTTCTCTAAATTATCGCGGTTTTCGAGAATGCGTTCTTGTCTTTCGTAAACATCTTGTACAAGGCTTTCGGTCTCTTCGCGGTGGCAAACTTGGCATGAGTTGGCTACATTGTTTAACGGACTTTGAATATGGTGGTCGGTAAATTTCTGCCCGCCTTCACTTTTGTAAGGCATATGGCAGTCGGCACATGAAACACCGCGCTTTGCGTGAACGCTGGTCATAAAAACTTCATATCCGGGGTGCTGGGCTTTAAGCATTGGCGCTTTGCTAAGCTTATGTGTCCAGTCCTTAAATTCAATATCGTCATAGTATTTTTCCATAGCCTCAACCGAATATCCGTTATCCCACGGAAGAGTTAAGTACGGAACTCCTTCAACGGGCTTCTTTTTATTAAAATAGTATTCAACGTGGCATTGTGCACAAACCAGCGAACGCATCTCTTGGTGTGTGGCTTTATTAACATCTATGCCTTTTCGGTTAAAAGCCTCAATTAATGCTGGTCGCGAAATTTTTAAATTCATATTATTTGCGTCGTGGCAATCGGCACACCCAATGTTGTTCACAATCTCACTGCCTTTTGTGTCCCATTTTCCTTTATAGAATTCGGCAATACCTACTTTGTTCATTAGCCTTGGCACATCGGGGCTTTTGCAAGTCCAGCATGTATTAGGCATTGGGCTATGCTTGTCTTTAGTGGGGCCGCCTGTGCGCAGTGTGTTATGAATGTCTTTGATGGCATAGCCGTGTCCGCGCCCTTGGTTATAATCTTTTGAAAAACCGTAACCTGCCCAAAGCACCACTAATCGCGGGTCAACTTCTAACATGTCAATCATTGCGTTGCCGTTATATTTGCTGCGGAACAGGGTATCTTTTGTTTTCATGTAGGTTTGGTATTCGCGCGGAAAATTTTTCCCCCAAACCTCGTTTCTCGGCTCAAACTGTGAGTGTTTTACCTGAGGTGTGTAGGCAAATACTGCTTCGGCTCTACGTTCCATTATTGATGAAGCTAAAATACCCAATAAAAATACTATTAAAATGGTGGCAAAAAATAGTATCCAACCTAATATCGGTTTATTTTTTATCTGTTCTTGTAAAGGTTTCATAAAAATTAAATTAGTTAATTATCATATTTTTATTTCGTGATAAAATTATAGTCTGTTCTGTGTAATGCTTTTTGCTTATTTATTTATCAATTTATTCAGCCATTTAGGAACAGGGCTTTTTGGCAATGGAACTCTTGCATTAGGCACGCTCGAAAGGCTGTTTACCCTTCCATGTGGGACTTCGCGATGGCATTCCCAACAATTGCGTTCGGTATGGCTGTGGTTAAAGCTTATGTTAGTCAGTTTTTGGTCAATATCGAGCAAATTAGAGTGGCAGCGCACGCAATTATTGTGCACAACCTGTTTGCCTTCCTCTTTAATAAAAATAACCTGAGGCTCTAATCGTAATGTAAACATGCTGGCATGGCGCATTCCGTCTTTGGCTTTAAAATAGTATTTATTGAATACATTGTTATGAGGCACGTGGCAATCGTTGCAATTTGCCCATTGGCGGTGCGAGCTGTGGTTCCAAGTTGCGTATTGCGGAGCCATTATATGGCAGTTAACGCATGTTTCAGGTTCGTCTGAAAGGTAAGAGCCTACTTTTGATATTTTAAGGACATAAAACGACAGTCCGAAAAATACTCCTATCAGTATAATCACTATTACTCTCCAGTTGTCGGGGGGTATTACTTTTTTGAATAGTTTACTTATAAACATACTAATTATGATATTTTAATAAACAATAGTTATTATCTTAATAGTTTGTTAAAAATTAGAGGCCTTACGGGTTTTAAAAAACCTGCAAGGTCTCTATTATCGGCAATTTACATAGTTGTCAAAAGGTTTGTATAATATTATATGCCAGTAATTTAAAATATTTTTCAAGCTATAGCATTTCAAAGGTACAAAATAAAATTATGTATTGTTTGTATTACTTAACATCCACCTAAAGCCCTTTTCTTTTTCTTTCGTTTTTTAATTGCAGGCATGGCTGGTGCCGATTGTGCCTGTTCGGTATTGGCATCTAAAGTGCCTCCGCCCAATGCGGCATTCATGGCTTTTCTGAAATCGTATTTTGCAAATTCATCGCTTGGGGCAGTTTGCGCGGGTTTTTTTGGACTCATAATGGTTTGCGCCCAATAGTTTAAGCCGCCTTGCAGCACATAGTTGTTTTTAAAACCTCGTTGGGTACATATAATCCACGCTTGGTTTGCATTTACCGTTCCGTTTGAGTAAAAAACGTTGGTAACCACATCTTGGTCAAGGTATCCTTCCCAATCTTCAGAAATAATATCTGCCAAAGGTATATTTATTGCACCCGGCAGGTGGTATTTTTCATACTCATTTTTGGCGCGCACATCAATAAGTTGAATCGACGGGTCTTTTTGCACAATAAAATCGGCAATTTCATCGGGATAAAAATATTGGGCGCCTTCTGTAATTTCAGCAACAAGCTCTTCAATAGTTAATTTGTAAGGTACTGTTGTATTTTCAGGAACAAAGGCCAGCATTAATGCAAGTGGTATAATACCTATTGCCAAAATAATTCTTGGTTTAACATTTTTTAGTTGATTCATAATAACCTGTTTTAATAGTTATGTTAATTAATCTTTTAAAGGGAATTTTTTTTCAGCCCATTCCCCAACATAAAACATTCCGAGCGCCATAAGTACAATGGCAAAAGCCATAGCACCTTGCGACCAGCCAATTAACTCGTTTATTCTTGGAAATCCGGTAAAACCGCTCTTGTAAAAGCTTTCCCATAAAGGATATCCTTCGGCAAATACAAAAATACCTAACATAATGCCACCAATAAACACCATGGCGTCAACTTTGCCTATAACGGCTGCACAAACGCTGGTTCCGGGGCAAAAGCCGCCCATTATAAAACCTGCCCCCATTATTACCCCTCCGGCTATTGCCGATGGCATAAATGTTGGGTTTACGTAAACAAGGTTTAAATCAATCCAACCAAATAGGCTGAATAAAAGCAAGCCAACCATGGCAGTTATTGCTGCTGTAAAAAATACTTTTAATACAACAGTGTCGTATCCGTAAAATACGCCTGCCAATTTCCGGCTCGATGAAAAACCACTTGATTCGAGCACAAAGCCAAATCCTATTCCTATTAAAAAGGCCATCAAGAAATTCATGCTTGATGATATTATTTCATTTACAATTAAAGGTCCCATATCTATTTTTTTAAACTTATAACTTTCAACTTATTTACTTTTTTAAATCCAGTTTTTACGAAAAAAGTATGCAAGTGCATAACCTGTCCCAAAAATGGCAGCCATAGTAACAATGCCGCCAACTGATAGTACGGCCATTCCGCTTAATGCTGAACCCGATGTGCAGCCTCGCCCAAGTTGCGAGCCAAACCCAAATAATACGCCGCCCATAAGTGCAAAAATTAGTCTGCGCTTAGATGTGATTTTTGGCGAGTGCTCAACTTTAAATTTTAATCTTCCGGCTAATGCGCCACTAATAAATGCGCCAACAACAACCCCGAGCATTTCAAATACCAACCACGATTTCATAGGGCCGTTAGCGTGTTTTTTGTTATAATCTTTATAAAAAATAGTATTTTCGGCATGCTTGGGGGTAACGGTGTTAATGCCTTGAACAACTACGCTTTTTAATGCTCCGCTGGCTCCCAAACCCCTTCCTGAGATAAAATTTGACGCCAATAAAACCAAACCCAACAAAACTCCGCCGAGATAAGGGTTTATGTATTTGTTTTTTTTCATAGTTTTTATGTTTTTATCGTTTATATAATCAAATAATCATTTTTGTCAGGTTCCTTGTTTTTTTACTTTAAACATCAATAAAGGTATCTGCTTAATTGGCCTGCATAGGTAATTAGCCATCGCAGCATAAAACTTCCGAATAGTATTAGTACAACCGGAATTACAACCGGAATGTGTTTGCCGCGTAGTTCCATAACCTCTAAGGCTGCAGGTACTACCATGCCCAGTATTACCACAAAAATCCAAAATTGGGCAGTTAGCTCCCCGCCTAAAAATATTTGGGCGGCATCTTGCTGGGCTTGGGTACTGGCCAAAAATCCCATAAACATGTGTATTATAAAAAACAGCTCAATGCCAATTACTATTAAATCGATACGGGCAAATGTTTTGCGCTCTTCGTCGTTTTTTGACAGCAGCATTATCAATGCCGAGCCGGCTGACAGGCCTGAGGACAAGAACAACAATCCGAGGATGGATGTATTCCACAATGGGCGTGCATTAAATGCCGATAGCAATATTCCGGTATATATACCGAGAATTACCCCGAATATTACCATTATCCAAGCCATCTGTTTTTTGTACCCGTTAAAAAAGGTTTCTATATCTTTTAGCCATTTAAACCGCCAATCCCAGTTCGGAAACCACTCTTTAATATTTAAGGCCGCCCAAATTGCCGATATGGGGGTAACAATCATTAATGTCCATGCTCCCCAGCTCATTGGGCTTTGCAGTTTTATTGTTGTGTATAACCGCCAAAAATAGAGTTTGTGGTGTAAATCGAGAAAAAGGGCTAATAGCCCAATAACCAAAATAAAGGGTATTAAAAATGGGGCTTTGTTAACTGCCGTTGAATACTTGTCTGATTTTCCTAACAGGTAATATAAGCCTGCAAAAAAAAGCAGTCCGGCTGCAACACCACCGAGAAAAAGATATACAGGTATTTCCCAGCCCCATGCATGGAGTACGGGGTCAATTTTAAGGTTCATCCTGCCGCTAACTATTAATTCTTCTTTCATATTGTATAAGTATATAATAAGATTTAAAGTAGTTAGTATTTAGATTTTTGCAGTAATAATAAATTTATCTTTTACTATCTACTTTATACTTTTTGCTTCTTTTTATATTAAAAAATATACATTAGGTTTTGTGCCTGCTTCAGGTGCAAGAACCTTATATTTTCGGGTTTTCATAATTTTGGATACAGGGCTGTTCGGGTCGTCTAAATCGCCAAAATACATACATTTTGTTGGGCAAACCGAAACGCAAGCAGGTTGCATGCCTTTTTTTACCCTATGCAGGCAAAAAGTGCATTTGTCAACATATCCTTTTGGGTGTATATAGCGGGCATCATATGGGCAAGCCTCGATACATGCCGAGCAGCCAATACATTTTTCGGGGGTTACAAGTACAATGCCCCCGTCGGAATAGTGGCTGGCGCCTGTTGGGCAGCAACGCACACAGGGTGAGTTGTCGCAATGGTTACATCTTTCCGACCTAATTTCAGTCTCTAATTGTGGATATGTGCCATTGGTGGTTTCAACAACCCAGTCGCGGCAATATCCTATCGGGACATCATTTTCGGTTTGGCATGCCACAACACAGTCGCTGCACCCTACGCATTTTTTTGTATCTATTGCCATTGCATATCTCATAACAGACCTCCTTTTTCAGGTTTGTCGGTATGGAATGTAACAAAATTGCCTCTCATTCCTGTTCCTCCCATTATTGGATCAAGCATTACATTTGTTATTAATTCAGAATCGCTGGCTCCTCTGCCATGCGCTCTTGTAAGTTTTTCGTCTTTATGTCCAAAACCGTGTACCATATAAACCGAGTCCCACCGTATTCGCTCGGTAACCCTTACCTTAATCGGGAAGGTTGATACTATGCCGTCTTGGTTTTCGAGCCAAACCTCTTGCCCGTTTTTAAGCTCCCAAACCTTTGCAACCTTCGGGTTTACCCAAACCACGTTTTCATCCATTAAATCGGTTAGGTTAGGATTGTTGGCCGTGCGGCTAAAGGTATGCATTGGTGCACGCCCGTAATTTAGCCTATAATATCCTTCGGGCGGTTCGGGGTGGTGTGTGTATTTTGGCATTGGGTCAAAGCCTTCGTCAACAAACGAGGTGGCATACAACTCTATTTTGCCGGTATTGGTAAAGAATTCAATATCTTCGTTTTTATTGAAGTATAGAGGTGTGTAAACATCTCTTTTAAGTTTTTTTACCCCAATGCGTTTCATCTCCTTCAATGAACTGCCAACCTTTTTTAGCTGCCAATCCAAAACTTCTTCAATATTATCGTACTTAAAATAATCATCTAACCCGAGTTTGTGCCCTAACTGTTTTGCCATCCACCAGCCCGGTTTCGAGTTGTATTTAGGCTCAACGGCAGGCGCCCTTAAGGCAATTGTTGGCTCGCGGTGTTTCGATGTGCGTATGCTGTCGTACCTCTCTAAGTAAGTACATTCAGGCAAAACAACATCGGCATATCCGGTAATTTCCATTGGCATGGTGTCAATAACCGCAATAAATTCGAGGTGTTGTAATGCCTCTTTTGTTTTTTTAATATTTGGCAATGTAAAAATAAGGTTGGTACCGTTCACTATCCAGCCCTTAATTGAGCAGTCGCCTTCAATTGATGGTATTGTGGCATCGCAAACCCCGTTTGCTAATGCCATGTCGGCCAATAAAAATTTACCGGGCATGGCATCGCGCCAAGTTTTTTTAGGCTTTGGATATGGGGGGTGAGGGAATGATGGTATTGAAATACCGTCGCCTACGTAAAATCCGCCCCTGCGTCCCCAACTGCCCAATAGCGCATTTAGTATTGCTACCGAGCGCAATCGCTGTGTGTCATCGCCATACCATGTTACATGCCTTCCGGGATGCACTATTACTGCCGGCGATGCGTTGTACATTTCGCGTGCTGTTTTGCGTATAACATCGGGTTTTATTGTTGTAATGCCGTATGCCCATTCGGGTGTAAAGTTTTTTACATGGTTTTTGAGCTGTTCAAAGCCATAAGTATATTTTTCGACATACTCTTTATCGTACCATCCTTCTGTTATTAAAACATTTGTCCATGCAAGCAGCAGGGCAATATCGGTTGCAGGTTTAATAGGTAGCCAGTATTTTGATTTTCCGGCAGCTGTCGAAAAGCGAGGGTCAACGGTAATAATTGTTGCACCTTTATCAATGGCGTCGCTCATCTCCTGTACCTGCCCGTTATGCATATTTTCGCCAATATGCGACCCAATAAGCACCAAACATTTGGTGTCTCTTATATCGGTTGGTTCGGGCGAGCCTAATCCGTCGCCAAAGGTTCCAATCCATGCAACCTCGCGTGGTCCGCGGCATTGTGCATATGAGGGGGCTGCAATATTTTTTGAGCCGTATGCTTTTAGCAGATGTCCCCAAAATTTACCGCCCGAGCCGTGAGTAAACAGTGCCATACATTCAGGGCCATGTCTTTCGGCAATACCCTTCATTCCCTTGGCAATTGTTTCTAAGGCTTCGTCCCATGAAGCTTCGCGAAAAGTATCTTCTCCATTATCGCCTTTTACTCTTATTAGCGGTGTTTTTAATCTATCCTCGTCGTGGTACATTCCTACCCCGCCTGTGCCTCGTGGGCAAAACCGTCCGTTACAATGCGGGTCGTCATTGTTACCTATAATTTTTTTTATGTTTCCCGAACCGTCGGTATATGTCCACCCGGCACATTTCCAAAAGCAAACCTCACAATAGGTTGGGGTGCGGGTAGTCATAAGTTTGTTTAGCTTATCTGTCCCAAAAATCTCTTTTGTGGCAGCCTTGGCAACCGAACCGCCTATGGTGGCTGCTCCCAAACCTAAAGCCGATATTTTGATAAAACTCCGTCTTGATGTTTTCATATCTTATTTTTGACTAAAAAAACGCTTTTGTTATTCTGAAATATTATTCAAATATATTGAGTTGTTTTGGAATATTTGTCAATTTACGGTGTGAATAGTGTAATATATATTCATTCTAAATAGGAGAATTATTTTGTTTGATGAAGCAGTTTTACAATATTCAAATCTAATTTATAGAATTACTGTTTTTGAATAAACATAATGCATCTTTGCTAAAAACATGAGCTAACACATAAAAAAAAAATAAACCTTTTACATAATCATATGTATAAATGATAGTTTTGCATGATTATAGTTTTAGTCATGATACAATAGGGCTTAATCAAAATAAAATAACGTTTTATGTATTAATGTCGTAATTGTAGATAAAATTGTAAATAATGAAAATAAAATATATTAAAATGAACAAAGTTTTTACATTGTTAATAGTTGGTTTATTGGTTGTTTCTAATAATTTATCTTTGTTTGGTCAGTCAACTATTTGGTCAGATGATTTTGAAACTGATAAAGGTTGGACTTTTACAGGTGAATTTGAACATGGAACACCTAATGGAGGAAGTGGAGATCATGGAAACCCTAATCCTACATCAGCATATAACGGAACAAATTCAATCGGGACAGATTTAGACGGGGCTTATCTTAATGATTTAAGTGATAGAGCTTATACTGCGACATCTTCTGTAATTAATTGTACGGGATATTACAATATAACCTTAACATTCAGACGTTGGCTTAATGTTGAACAAGATGATTATGACAATGCTTATATTGAATATTATGATGGTTCAAGTTGGGCAACTATCTGGAGTAATCCGAATTCTACTATTGAAGATGATACATGGTCGTTGCAATCATATGCATTACCTGTATCAGCTGAAAATAATTCTAATGTTAAAATACGATTCTCATTAGGTTCTACAGATGGCGATTGGTACTATTCAGGTTGGAATATTGATGATATAATAATAACAGGTAATCAAGTAGGAGATT
>CAYQPP010000072.1:0-14031 GCA_964419235.1 uncultured Bacteroidales bacterium | reverse complement strand
TTTAAATACAACTAACAGATGAAAATTAGCATATTAACCTGTCAATCAATAAAAACCTGTTAAGCCAAATTTTAGAATAACAGAAGTAAAATACACTCTGTGTTTATTGTTGATAAAAGTAAACTAATGCATTAAAAAAACAAAACACCCGACAGAAAAACTGCGAGTGTTTTGCAACCATTAACCCATGAAAAAAATACCTGTTACTCAGGTAATATGAATACCTTATTTACAAACTCCATGCCATTAATATTAACTTTAACCAAATAGTTGCCTGTTATAACATTCAAATCGATTTTATTTAACTCAACACGGTCTAATTCTGAATAGTAAATCCGTTTGCCTTTTACATCGAATATTGAAATTTTGGCAGAATTCATATTTACAAATTCATTTTTAAACCTAACAAAAACAGTTGATTTGTTTGAAAAGATATCGACTTGAATAATTTTACTACCATCAATAACCGAAGTTCCTTCTTCAATTTCAAGATTATTGCTGATTAAATTGTTTATGCTAAACAGCTCCGAAGCATCTAATTCAATAAAGAAATTGGTAATGGTTGAAGAAAAATCGGTGCCGTCAAAGGCTAAATTAAGTATTGCAGTTGTATCATTCACAAAATCGATACTGCTAACCGACGTACCAAATGGTGCATTGCTCAAAGTAATAGCAGAATTCTCTATTTGTGTATTCACAAAATAGTCGTCAACCAAAACCAACTCAATTGCTGCCCCGTTTAAGTTACTCTCGTTCAATCCTTCGTGCGATATTGTCAACTGCTCGTTAAAGGCTGTAAACAAAATATCGGTTTCAATATTTACAGGCTGCCCATAAAACGACTTAAACAAACCATCTTCAATGGTACATACAATCTCACTTATATCCTCATCATAATCGACCAAACGGTTATTAGTAAACTGAAATGTCAATAATGTGTCTGAGACTATGTTTATATTACCAAATTTGATATCGGTTGGCACATTTGATAAATAAATACTGTCAATATCAATAACAGAGACGAATTTACCCTCAATTAACGAAATAGTTATCAATTCTCCGGCTTCGCTCCCCTCTTCAATATATCCATCAAAACTGATATTTACAACGGGCTCGACACTTGCATATATTGGCAAAATATTACTTGTTAGTTCCATAGCCGGTGTCAATAGCCCTGCCTCCAATGTTATTGTAAAATCAGGAAAATCAACATCAAAATCGCCGCCTGTATAACCAAGCTCAATGGTGGCAGTAGTATCGGATATAATAGTATAAACCTCAACTGACAAACCTTGTGGCGCATTGTTAAGTGTTATTCCTTCAATACTTTTGGCACTTCCTGCAAAACCTATGTCTGACAACAAAAGATTGATTGTTGCCCCATTTATATTTTGCTCATTAAGCCCGTTATTTGATATAGACAGGCTTCCATCTTCCTGAACCGCAATAAATGTAACCCCACCTTTAACCGCAACAGCATCGCCCGAATAATCGTTGAATGCCGATTCGGGAACCTGTATTTCAAATTGTGTCAAGTTGGTATCATAATCAACTACCGAATTGCCTGTTAACATGAATTGGAGCAATGTGTCGGAAACCCTTTCAACAGCCCCAACTATAACCCCGCTCGGCAAATTATTGAACACCCAACCCGTTAAGGTAACATTATCAACAAAATCGCCTCCCTTTAAAATAAGGGTAACAACTTCCCCATCTTCAGCACCTTCAATAATTTCCCCATCGTCGTTCATAACAAAACTTTCTTCGTCGTTATTTGCTACCACCGTAAGTGTATTGCTCTCTTTTGATTCATCAATTGACAATACTTGGCTATTTACCATTACTGATATTGATTTATTTGAGTCGAAATCGGTAGAGTCAAAAGATAGCACCAATTGTGCATAATCCTCTGAATAATACACTACTTCAGAAATACTCAATCCTTGTGGAGAATTGATAAGGGTAAAGTGCGAAGGCTCCAAATTTGAAGTAACAAAATGCATTTCGGTTAAATTAAGCCCTATTAACTGCCCATTGACATTATCCTCTGTTAAATCGGCATTTGATATTGAAACACTTGGCAATTCAACAACAGCATGAAATAATGCCGTATTTGATGAATAGATTTCGGCACCTGAAAAATCATCAACCTGAATATTATTAACAGTCAAACCAATCTCCTTATCTTCATCATAGTCAATTTGGGAATTACCCGACAATACGATATTTGCCTGTGTCATCGAAACCAATTCGATAGTATCTACATCCACGCCTGAAGGAAGATTGCTAAGCCACCACATGTCTGCCTGCAAGGTATTGACATATGTACCCCCTGTAAGGGTAGCTATAATTATTGCCCCATCTTCACTACCTTCAACAATATCAACAGTAGTTGACAGGTTAATAAATTCTGCATCGTTAACGGCAATAATTGAGAGCGTATTACTAACTAAACTGTCTGCCCCTGTCAATTCTGCCGCTTCTATCTCAACGATCATTGAGTTGAAATCATTATCAAAGTCGGCTCCCGTATAACTTAACTCTAAGGTAGCCTCGGTATTACTAACCCAAGCTATGCTTTGTGCAGTAACTCCTTTTGGAATATCTGAAAGTACTATATTAGTCAAATCAAATGTGTTATCGGCAAACGTTTCGCCTGCCAACTGCAATTTAATGCTAAAGCCACTTAAATTATCTTCTGTCATCTGTTCACTAACCGATGCCAATAAGCTTCCGTTTTCTTCATCGGCAGCTATAATTGTCAAATCATTGCTTGTAAGCTTGGTTGCCGATGTTAATTCAACCGCATCAATTGCTATTGAGAAATCGACAATGTCGGTATCAAAATCTGTATTGTCAAAGCTTAACACAAGCGTAGCCGATGTTTCGTCGATATAGGTAAATGAACCAACCGTTAATCCGGCAGGGGCATTGTTTAAAGTTATCGACGACAATGGTATTGTTCCATCAACAAAAGTGTCAAAATCTAAAGCTATTGACAGTTCTGCCCCATTTAGGTTAAGCTCATTTAACCCGGGGTGCGAAGCTGTAAGCGTAGGCGTTTCGTCAATGGCAGTAATAGTTTTGTTACCACTTACCAAATTAACTGCTGACACCAACTCTTGGGCTACTATCTCTACTGAAAAATCGGTAATATCGACATCAAAATCAGTACCGTCATAACTTAATGTTATTTCTGCATTGTTTTCGTTTGTATATGAAACAGATGAAATTGCCACCCCAACAGGTGCATTATTTAATATAAATGATGAAACGCCAATGGTTTCGTCAACAAATTTATCGTGTGCAATTTGTAACTGCAAAACAAAACCTGATAGGTTGTCTTCTGATATTCCATCAGCCGATACGTTTAATACCCTATCCTCTAACTCATAATTACCAATAAATACCACACCACCGTTAACGGTATATATATCTTCATTAAAATCAAAAATATTTTCATTGTCAATTTCAAGGATTGCATTGATATCACCATCATAATCACCTGTTGTATTTCCCAGCAACTCTAATGTTACCTGAGTTGGCGAATTAACAGTTACCGAACCAATTTCGACACCCAATGGAAGATTTGTAATCACAAAACCATCTTTTTTGACATCGGTTGTAAAAGTACCCCCTGTTATTGAGACAACTATTTTTTCGCCATCCTCAGCCCCCTCAGCAATTTCACCATCATCAGTCATGGTTATCTCCTCGGCATCATTAAAAGCTATAATATCAAAACCATAAGTACTAAAAATATTTTCACTTACCTCATTCACATCAGTAACGGGTATTTCAATATTTACCAATAAATTATCATCAAAATCACGGGTTCTGTTACCCTTTAATTGAAATTGTGCTGCCGTATCGTTTACACGGACAAAATTTTCGGCCTCAACTCCCAAAGGCATACCATGTAACACCCAATTACTGAAATCGGGAGATTCAATAAAATCACCGCCTTCGATGGTTATGGTTATCTGTTCGCCATCTTCAGCACCCTCTTTTACCTCTCCATCGTCAACCAAGCTAATAACCTCGTTGTCATCATTTGCATCTACCGATAGGTTGTTTGATGTAATTGATGAAGATACCGTCAGTTCGTTAGCGCTGACTGTTATAGATATTTCTGCATCAATATCAAAATCGGTATTGTCATAATCAAGAACAATTGTTGCGGTGCTATCTGTTACATAAGTTACACTCAATAATGAACAGCCTTTTGGAGCATTATTAAGAGTGAAATTGTTTATATCCAATGTTGCATCGGCAAACTTAACATACGACGTTAACAGGGCAACGGAGGCATTATCCAAATTTTCTTCGGTTAAACCGGAATGTGATATTGTGATATTTTCGGGCTCCACTACTGCTGTTATTGTTAATGTGTCGCTGCTTAAATCGGCTTGACCGCGAATTTCATCAGCAATAACCGTTATGGTAAAATCGGTTACATCTGTATCAAAATCGGTATTGTCAAATGCCAATATAACACTTGCCTCGGTTTCGCTTGTATAGCTTACGCTTGAAACAGTAACCCCGATTGGTGCATTATTTAACACGAAATTATCTTTTTCCAATGTACCATCAATAAATTTTTCGTTGGTCAAAACAACAGGTATTGTGCTTCCGTCCAAATTCGATTCGCTTAACGATGCGCTTATATGCGATGATTCCACATATGCGGTAAATATAACCGAACCCGACAATTGAAAATCATTACCGGTGTAATCGGAAACATCGGATGCAGGCACGCTAATGCTAAAATCAATTATATTATTATCGTAGTCGATAGTTGTATTAGTTGTAAGCTCAATGTTTACGGTATGTAAATCGACCAATGAGATTGTGTATTCAACTCCTTCGGGCATTCCAAAAACAAGCCATTCATTGGTTGTAAGCGGACTGTTGAACGAACCGCCAGACAAACTAACAGAGATAACCTCGCCTGACTCTTCCCCCTCAAAAATACCATTACCATCACTACTCATGGCAACCGTTTCGTCGTCGTCGTTAGCCTTTAATGTAATTATATTTGATTGTAGATTTGCTACACCAAATAGTTCGGCAGCATCAATTTCGAGTTGAATATCGTGGTCTGTATCAAAATCAAAGTTGTTATATTTAAACAATACCGATACTGCTGTATCATTTTTATATAAAATAGTATCAATTGACAATCCGGTAATATTATTTACCAAACTGAATGAGGATACAACAAGATTGTCATCGGCAAACGAATCATCGGTTAATGAAAAAACTACCGAAGCCCCATCTAAACTACCTTCAGCCAATTCAGCAACTGTTGTTGACAACAATTCGGTTTTGGCAATAAATGATACGCCTGTGGCAACCTCCAACTGCCCACTAATTATATCGTTTACATCGGAAGCCGGAATAATAACCTTAAAATTTTCAATATCAGAATCGTAATCATCTGTTCGATAACCCACAAGTTGAATTGTGGACGTAACAGAATCGACAACAGTTATATTTGTTACTTGAACGCCCTCAGGCAGATTACTGAACTGCCAATCATCAGTTGCAATATTGTTGGCAAATGTACCACCTTGCAGATTTATAGTTATGGTTTGCCCATCTTCATTGCCTTCTTGAATATCTAATGTATTTAATGATATTGTTTCATCATCGTTAAATGCGATAAAAATCACTCCCGATGAAGCACTAACATCGCTCAACCCCTCAATTAACTCATCGGCAAGAATTGTAACCGAAGTATTGGTTATATCTGCGTCATAATCTTGACCACGGTTGCCTTGAAGATTAACGTTTACAGTTACCGAATCAATTCTATCAAGTGAGCTTACCGTAACTCCAACCGGCAAGTTATCAACTGTCCAATTTTGTAAGTTCAACGACTGTTTAAACTCATCTTCAAATAGCGATACTTTTATAAATTTAAGATCTTCGTCTCCTTCAGTTATACTATTATCGGATATTTCAATATATGGCAATTCAATAACAGCCTCTACCGAAAATGCGCCGGTAGTAATATCGACACCGCTTACAATTTCAGCACCTTTTAAAGTAATTGTTATATTATCGTAATCATCGTCAAAATCGGTGCGGTCATATGATAGCATTACATCTGCTCTATTATCATCAACATATTCAACTGCACCTATTGTTAACCCCGCAGGGGCATTGTTAAGCACGAAATTGTTTACGTCAAGCCCATAATCAACAAACACATCGCCCGACACCGATAACTCTATTTTACTTTCATTAATATTATCTTCGTTTAATGTGCCCAATGGGATATTATAAGAGAGCTGTTCGATAATTGCAGTAAATGTAACATTGCCCGTTGTGGACAAGTCTCCATTACTGTGCTCGTCAACCTGATTTGGCAATACGCTTACCGCAAATGATGTCAAGTCTGAATCATAATCGGTATTTGACACCCCGCTTAAAGTAATTGTTGCAAGGGTTGACGAATTTCTAAATACTGAACCAATTGAAACACCTGACGGTTGTCCTGAAATTGTCCAGCTTGTATCATTCAATGCCTCGGCATATGTACCTCCAGTTAGGTTAACTTCAATTTGTGAATTATCCTCATCGCGCTCGTCGATGGAAACGGTTATAAAACTTATTGATTCATCATCATTATTTGCCGTGATTGACACACCTGAGTTGTCTGAAAGGTTAACATGTTGGTTTACAAATTGTGTTCCTTGTATTTCAACCTTAACAGTATCAATATTGTAGTCGTAATCTTTAGTTGAGTTACCTTTTAACTTTATAATAGCGCTTATATCGTCGTTTTGGCGAATTATAGTATCAACAGAAACACCAAAAGGCAGATAACTGACTGTCCATGCCGAAGGCAATAGTGTGGCAATAAATTCATCGTTTTCAAGGGTTACCAGAATTTCAGCACCGTTTTCGCTACCTTCATTTATTGAAACCCCATTGTTATTGCTGATTGACATTGTAATTGGTTCAATAGTTGCCTCAAAAGTAACACCTTCAGTAATTTCAATGGGCGAACCGAGATAATCATCAATTTCAGCCTTATCGACCAATAAGCCCAATTCAATATCGGTATCATAATCTGCAGAAGCATTCCCTTGCAGTGTTACCTTAACTGTATCAAACGAAATATACGACACCGAGCCTATCGAAACGCCAGCAGGTCCGTTTGTTATACTCCAATTGATTAAGTTTGGCGAAGAAACAAATGTTCCTCCCGATAATACTGCCTTTATAACAGCACCATCTTCGTTACCCTCGGTAATAGTTTTAGAAACAACGGTAAGGTTTTCCGAATCGTCATTTGCTATAATTGTAATACTGTCCGATTTAATATCATAACTATGCTGCTGTAAGCCGCTACCGGTTATTTCTACAAAAACGCTATCAATATCGGTATCAAAATCTGTATCCCTATTTCCCGACAGGGTTAAACTAAGTTCGGTATCGCCTCTTGTATAATTGCCTACGGTTACGCCCGAAGGCAAATTGTGGACTATGCAGTTTGTTGCGTCTATTGTAACAGCAAAAACATCTTCGTCCAAATTTACAGTAATTACCTTGCCGTTTTCGTTATTTTCGGCAATAACATCGGCGCTCAGGCTAATCTCAGCTTGCTCGTCGGTTGCCGTAAAAGTAACACCTGAGTTGTCTGAGATGTTACCATCGCTAACGCTAAAAGCCGCTGAATTAACAACAACCGTAGTATTTGTAATGTCGGTATCATAGTCTTCAGATGCGTTTCCAATAAGTATAATATTTACTTTTGTTGAATTCACATATGATACTTCGTCAACCTCAACGCCTGTGGGCAAATTTGTAACGGTAAAGTTATTCTCGTCAAGCGGGCTGTTATATGTACCTCCAGTCAATACGACCTCAATAGTAGAGCCATCCTCTTCGCCCTCGTTTATTGCACCCGATATAGCTATTGATTCTGCATCATTGTTAGCTTTTAACACAACCTGCCCTGCCCCTGATATTGATGCGTCAACATCGGCCAATTGCGATTTGTCGATTGAAAGGTTTATATCAATGTCTGCATCATAATCAACAACAGTATTGCCCGATAGTATAACATAAGCTTTTGTTGCATCTACATAAATAACATTATCAACACGTACACCTTGCGGCAAGTTGGTGATACTCCATTTTGTTTTATCTAACGAACTATAAAAAGTACCATTGGTTAAAGCAACAGTAATAGTATCGCTATTTTCGCTCCCCTCGTTTATTACCGATGGCAACGAAAGTGCAATAGACTCTGCATCATTTAATGCTGTGAATACCACACCCGAGCTAACTATTATATTGTTTGTATCTGTTGTTATCTGATCTGCATCAATGGTGATACTCATATTTGAAATATTGGCATCGTAATCGATTGTCCGGTTACCTGACAGTGTTATCTGTACCGAATCATCTGCAATCCTATTTACAGTTCCTGTCTTTGTAACACCATCGGGCAAATTGTTTAAAATCCAATGGCTATCTGTTAAAGAAGAAACAAAAGTATCATCGGTTATTTTAACCCAGATAACTTCACCGCTCTCAGACCCCTCGTTTATAGGGCTGCTTACCATTCCCATTGCAATGGAATATGTTTCGACAGTTGCCTCAAATGTAACCCCCGTGTTTACCGATAAGTTTGAACCTGTATGATCATCAATATCACTTTCGGGCACAATTACCTCAAAATTCGTAATATCAGTATCGTAATCTTCAGTAGTATTGCTTGTTAGGGTTATGCTAACCGATGTTGAATTTGTACGGGTAATAGTATAATTAACCCCTGCCGGAAGGTTGTTAAGAACCCAATTTGCAGAATTGAGGGGGTCTGAAAAAGTACCTCCCGTTAAGGTAACGGTAATAGTCTCGCCACTCTCGCTACCTTCTGTTATCAAACCATCGTCGGCCATCGAAAGCGATTCGGCATCATTGCTTGCCGTAATTGTAACTCCCGAATCATCTGATATCCATCCCGAATTCAGATTGTTTACATCGTGGTAATCAACCATAACCTCAACATCGGTAATAGGCGAATCGTAATCGGTTGTCCTGTTGCCTGAAAGGTATAAGCGCACCGTTGTGCTTGACAGGTATGAGACTGAACCCAAGGAAACCCCTTGCGGCAAATTATTTACCTCCCAGTTTGCAACATTAGGGTTTGCAACAAACTCTCCGTTTGAAAGGGTAACAAGTATTGAAGCGCCATCCTCTGCACCTTCATTTATTGTTGCTTCATTATTAATTGCTATCGAAACCTCAAAAACACTTGCCTCGCCGGCGGTAAAATCGCCAAGCTCGCTCAAATTTCCAAATCTAATATAATTTGATGATGTACTTATATGTTCACCCTCTGACCATAAAGAGTTTACATACTGCCCCGGCGATAAATTTGTCTCTGTGCCTACCACATCGGCCGAAGTATAAAAACCATAAATACGTGCATTTAGATTTGTGATATCACTTGATGATACCTGCCAATATCTGTTGATATAATCGGCTCCGCTACTGTTATTTGCATGTTTACTATTAACAACCCTTACCGAAATTAAAGCATTTGTACCAAGCGTGGTGCCTGTATATGGTTTTATATAGAATTTTGAATACTCTGCCGTACCGGTTACATCGCCAAGTGGTATAATATTATAGGTGTTTAATTTTGGTTTAAATTTAAAATACCCCCCATTGCTCGATACAATCATATTTGAAACCCCGAACGAGCCATCTAAATTATCGACTGAACCAATCTGCATATTATACTGGTCTAACTCCAAAATAGTACTCGTTAACGATAGTATGCTGTCAACCTGTGTAAAGTATCCTAACGATACACCTGACGGGTTATTCAAATACAGGTTCTCGAAATAGGTATAATTTGAGCCACCAATATTTTGTGCCGATGTGCCTGTGAATTTCACATCGCCAATACCATTTATATTTATAAAAACAGGATCGCCACCCGAATCGTTATACCAATTGCCTTCAAGCTCAATTACACCGTCCAAATCAACTAAGCCATCCTCATAATTCTTAAAACCGGCATTTGTTCCGGTTATTTTTACCGATGCCCCGTTATCAACCTTTATTATACCCCCTTGGTTTTTAATGCCATATTGCCCAAAAAGTTGAAAGGTTGCTATTATTAAAGCTGATATTATTATATATTTTTTCATGCTGGTTTAAGTTTTAGTGTTGTTATAATTTTTTATTAAACAAACAGTAAACTTATTTACCTCCTATAACTGCTTTTAGCTCGTCAATCTGCTGTTGCTGCTCTTTAATGGCTTGAATTAACAATGGTACCAATTTTGCATAATCAACAGCCTTTAACCCATCCGAATCTGTATAAACTGCCTCCGGAACTACCTCCTCAACCTCTTGGGCAATAACCCCTATCTGCTGTGTTTCGGGAAATTCAGTTTGTATATCTTGCTCTACTTGCTCTACTTGTTCTACTTGTTCATTGCCTAAATCATCTTGATTGTCAGTTACTTCACTTTTTCGCATATTCTTAATGACTTCAGTATTCCAATCAAAATAAACACCCCTTATTTTATCAAGCTTTGACAATGCACTTGATATGGTATTAATATCTTTTTTCATCCTTAAATCGGAATGATAATAACTGCCGGTTGAATAAACATTACCTGTAACACGTAACCTATAAGTGGTAGCTGCAGTTGAACCAATTTTTACACTTCCATCATTTTCAATCATTAGCTTTGCACCGGTTTCATAAGAATTTAGACCAATGTAAAAATCGGTTGCCGACTGGGTAGTTTCATTCCTTACCCCAACATACCAATTATCTTTTTGTGCTGCAATTTTTATATATTCGGCAGAACTACTATACTCGGCAGAACCACCACCAACCGACATATCTCTCTTAGCATATAATGTTCCATTAATATTAACGTATTTGCTACTAAAGCTACCGTAAATTAAAACATCATCAATACTGGTAACATAATTATTATGTATAACCAAAGTGTTGCTTAATGCACTAAATGTACTACCCCGACCTGCAGAATAACCAATAAAAACATTATTACTGCCATTATTACCCGAATAATAATGAAAAGGACTCATTTTTAAGTAACCACCGCCTGCAAATGTACCAAGAAATGTATTTTTTGAGCCTGTTGAAAGATCTCGACCCGCAGAACCTCCCAATATTGCATTATAAGCACCTGATGTAACCTTATATAAACTATAAGCACCCAATGCTGTATTAGACCCACCTGTGCCAATAGTTGTAGAGTGTCCGGCTCCACCTGTTTTTGTTCCAACAAATGTGTTTGAACCTCCATTCATATATATACCTGCCCAATAGCCAACATATGTATTTGCCCCTGCCGTACTTGTTTCTACACCTGTACCTGAACCTATCATTGTATTCTGGTTACCAGTAGTCATTTTATAACCTGCACTATCACCAATAGCAACATTGCTATAACCATCGGTAATTTTGCACCCCGCATAATAACCTATTAAACAGTTGTTATGACCACTTGAAATATGCTGACCTGATTTTACTCCAAGAAAAGTATTGCTATAAGCACCGCTACCTGATGAATTACCATAACCTGCCCAATTACCGATGTATATATTATCATTACCTGTTTTATTATACCTACCTGTTAGCAATCCTAAAAATACATTATTAGAGCCTGTAGAATTTTGATAACCTGTATATTTACCTATAAACACATTATAATCTCCCTCTTCATTCTTATAACCTGAATAATTACCTATAAAAGTATTTGATTGTCCATCTGTATTATAACGTCCGGCCGAATTACCAATAAAAACATTATTGCCTCCTCCTTCGTTATTTAAACCTGAATAGTACCCCATAAAAACATTATTATAGCCTGTAGTATTGTTTTTACCTGAATAATACCCAAAAAAACTGTTATATATTCCGGTTGTTTTAATACCTGCATCATGCCCTATAAAATAATTTTCTTTTCTTAACTGCATAAGGCTTTGCCCGCCAGATTTACCAACTGCAAGATTACCAACAGCAAAGCCCCCCCTACTGCCAACAGCTTTTGAGCCATCTTCATTAATATTGATACGAATACTATCGCGTGTTACCCTAAAAAATTCTTCATTATCTTTTCCTGCCGCAAGGTTACCAACAGCAAAACCGCCCCTGCTACCAACTGCTTTACCAGCAATTACAGAGCTGTCAACATTAATACGAACACCTTTTGGATAAACAGCAAAAACCGTTTGTCCTGCATTATTTTTCACTTCAAAAATTGCATCGTCATCAGTTTGCCCATTGTTTCCATAAACAACTAATTTTGAAGTTGGCGCATCAGTTCCAATACCAATTTGATTGCTATTTTGATATAAAATAGAGTTACCCAAACCTGTTGAGCTTGTCCAGCGCGGAATATAGTTTACCGTACCCGAACCTGTATGCCCTGCACCTGCATTATTATTTACATAAGTTCTGACTGCCCTTTCGGTTGGTACAGCCGAATTACTATTACCCGACAAATTACCATCACTTGAGAACTCATTGATTGCAACACCCCTATATAACAATAAATCTCCACTTACATCTAACAAGGCACCCGGGGCTGTTGTTCCAATACCAACTTTCCCATCATTACGATTAATGGTCATATGTGGACCATATGTTGTAGAACCTGATTTACCAAAAAGGTACATTTCATTATTACCTCCATCATATTTCCATGACATACCCATGGTTTTATCATTATCTTCTGCAAGAAAAATCTCTGCATCACCACCAGAGCCAATACTTGGAGCAACAAGTAACGAGCCAATTGTTGAACTACCTACAATATGCAAATCTGCTATAGGAATATTAGTTCCAACACCCACATTACCATTGTCTCTAACAAAAAAAGCAGAGGAACCGTTGTCTTGAATATCAAAATCACCTGTACTTGTAAGGTCAATTTTAAACAGGCCTGTACCTACAGAATACTCCATTTGATTTGCCCCCGTTGTTATTGTAGTAGCTTTATCCAAAGCCCCACCCAACTCAATTTTAGAACCAGAAAGCGTTAACCCGTTGCCTACTGCCGCACCAACAGGCTGCCACTGGCCAACAGTACTACTCCAATAGTAATAACCAACCGAATAGTTTCCATCAAGCGAGTTCCAAATTAAAAGTCCATCAGGCTTTGTAACCGATATTGGATTGGTTGTACTAACCAAAGCAACCCTTGGTATTAGCATACCTTTATTTGTCGATTTAATGTCGAGCATTGCTGCGGCATTAGCTTCATAAGTCTCATCGTCGGTTATAGCCACATTTTGCGAATATGCAGTTGTTAGCATACCGGTTAAAAATATTACAATAATCGCAATCTTGTTAAAAAATAAATTTGTTTTCATAATACAGGGGTTTTTAATGATTCTCCAAAAATGATTTTACGTATAAAATTATTTATTGTTTGTTTTTGCTAACTGTTTTTTTTATTCTCAAAGGTTAATAATAACGTGCTAATTTATAGATAATCAGAAGTTTTTTGTTGCCATTGGTCAAAATTAAAATACCAAATTAGAATTCGCCTGAGTTGAATTAGAATTCGCAACATAACACATTAAACATAATAAAAATCAATAAATTATACAATTATAAATACTGTAACAAAGTTACAAGCATAATATGGTTAAATCAATACGGGAAATCCCGTAATTTATATCAGTAAAAACCCCTATTTTTTTACTATAAATAACCAATAAAGAAAATTCTTAAAGTTAACTATCCCCATGGCAGAGCCAAGGGGTATTACGCCAACTTTATTTCAGCCCAAAAGCTGAAAATCTAATACCGTTAATTGGTTTTTGATTAAAACATTCGATATTTAACTCTATAATCATAAATTTGCATTAAAAAAAGTTATGCCAAAAGAATTCTCATACGAAAAAGCAATTGCCGAAATTGAAGCAACTATTGAAGAAATTGAAAATGAAGAGTTAAGTGTTGATGAACTTTCAAAAAGAGTAAAAAAGGTTTCGGCTTTGCTTAAAAACTGC
>CAYQPP010000071.1:0-14031 GCA_964419235.1 uncultured Bacteroidales bacterium | reverse complement strand
TTGAACAGAAGCCAAAAACCCAATGTTATCTCAAAGATAACCAAAGGCATATCGAACAAATATAAATTAACGGCCTCCCCAAAGTTAGGAAAAATCAGAAAAATGAAACCGCAGAATACACACCAAATAGATGAGATAATCCCGAAGATAGCCAATGCTCTTGGTATATATTTTGATTTGAAAAACAAAAAACTACAAACTGCGGAAGCTAATCCCCAGAACGGCAGGCCAATATAGTACGCATCCCAACTATTGCTAAGATGCAATCTCGAAAGGGTCTGCAATTGATTCGCTTCGAAAACCGGCAGGTAACTTGCATCACCTAAAAGGCGTATCGCAGCCAATGTATTGATTGCCATAAATCCCCACATCAAAGCATATAAAAATCTAAAAAATATAGCAACCAAAGCAAGATTCTTATTCACAGGTTTGAGTATTACATATAGCGATGTGAACATTACGACAAGGGTTATAAGGTAGATTAAATTACTAACAATGTTGATGCGAAATAATGTTTCGTGTGCCATTATGTTATGGGCAGTATCCACCGCGTTGTCTGGTATAATAAAGCGAAAATTGACACTATAATTTGAAAAAATTACAATTGCTATCGCGAAAATGAAAGTAAATCCTGCAACTTTGGTAACTTTTCGCTGTGATTGGTCGGTGATATTGGTTGCCATTTCAATTCTCTTTTTTTGTATTAAATCTGACGATTTTATGTCTGATTTGTTACAAATAATTGTTGAATTTTCATGGGGCTTCTCTATGATCGTCAACTTCCTAATAAACAATGTATTAAAATTAACAAAAGCCTGCTCGCTGCGAGATTGTTTATTCTTAAAACTGCAAGTTGCGGTGAGAGTTATTGATTAAGTGATATTTATAAATGGGTAATATGGGCATGTGCTATTTTTCCAAAAATACAATAATTTATTACTGTAAAGAATCGCTCAATAGCCATTTTAAAGCAGACTCTTTTGTGTAAAAAATTTTGTGGTAATAGTTTGAAGTCTTGGTTTTGTTTTCTAATACCGTTGACATTGCAGTCTCTTTGGGTTTTATTTGAATAAATGCGGCTTTTACAAACTCAAACCTTTTTGTGTTTTCTTGCATTGATTTGATTATGATAGGAATTTCTTTTATGGTAAAATTATATTTAGCCTCTCTTGCATCGGTAAGCATTATTAATTGTCGTGGCAAATGCTCGTTTTTATTTAACGCCTTGCCAAAATTTATCAAATCATCTATCTCAATAGTGCCTTTATAAATTACCTCAACAATTCCATGCGTTTCGTTAAATGTCATTCCAATCATAATAACGAAGATATAAATTTTTATGCTTTAGTCAAATATCGTGATATTATGAGAATAACACCATGCTTTAGCATGGTGTATTGTGGTATAATCTACTCATGTGCCTCAAATTCTCAATAAGT
The DNA here is from genome assembly GCA_964419235.1 of uncultured Bacteroidales bacterium. Classification (GTDB taxonomy): domain Bacteria; phylum Bacteroidota; class Bacteroidia; order Bacteroidales; family SZUA-534; genus GH45. The sequence goes on along the minus strand of CAYQPP010000071.1, from coordinate 12,592 downwards.
TTGCTTTGCAAACTTATTGAGAATTTGAGGTGTTTTGTAATTGTCTTATACACCCAAATAAATTTGGGTGCTAATCTAATGTGCAATTGTTAATGCATCACGATATTTGACTAAAACATATAAATTTTTAATCAAAAAATTCCTCGAGGCTTTGCCTTGGGGTTCCATATATTCTCCCCTAATTTTTAGGGGATATTCTGTATAGTTGTTTATTTGGTACCTCCAATAGGTTTAGGGTTTTTTATCGGTATTGCATAAAATATCGAATAGCTTATCCCTATGGTTATTGACTTTGTGGCCTTGCCAAACCCGGGAATCCAATAAGGGGTATAATTGCCATATTCCGAATGAGACAGCATTTGCTTTACCCTGATGGTATAGCCCATGTAAAAGTTTTTTACAATTTCGCCCCGCAGCCCAATAACCCCTTCAAACCAATGTGCGTTAAGCTGTGTTTCGGCAAACGATGTTTCCAACGTGCCCCATTGATTGGTAATGTTTATTAAGTCGGCTTTATGTGTATAACCGGTATATCCATAGCGCGCACCAATAAAAAATAAGTTTCTGTCGAGCCGATGCTTATATTTCGACATACAATAGTTAAAGCCAACCCTAAAATAGTTGCCATATGAATCGTAATGATGCAAATCGGTGTAGTCTTTAATTTGGCTGTATCCGGCCTCAATTGTCGGAAAGTATCGGTATGCCAATTCGGTATCCATTGAAAGCTCTAAGCCTGTTTGTCCGTTATCGTTAATAAGTGGCATGGCAAAGCGCGACAAATCTAACCCAACACGGACAAAAACCTGCCGTTCCAATTTATCTTGTGCGTTTGATGCAGAAAAAACCGCAAGCATTAAAAGACTAATAATATATCTCAAGGTTCCGTTCATTATCCTTATTAATTAAACTGTTTACCCAAAATGCCGAGTCGATATGGTTAAATGTCATGTAAACCGAATCTATTGCAAACTCCATAATAAAGCCGCACTCTTGGTGTTTTAAATATGTTTTTTTTGTATAGGTAAACGCAATAGTGTCGGTCTCCCTTGTTTTTGTTGTGTCGTTAATAAAATCGATAAAAAATGTTGTACTGTCGGCATTAACATCAACAGGTACGCTAATCAATACCGGAAAATCATTGTCGTTATTCAGAGTGTCGAGGTCGGGGTGGTATATTTTTATGCTGGTTGACGTTGAGTCTGTAATTTTTGATATGGTTAGTTTAAAATCAAATGCTTGGGTATCCGGACAAACAGGATCGGCTTGGTTACAGCTTGTTGCCCACATGATAATAATTAGGACTATTAAGTATGGTATTATTGTTCTATCCAAAATGCTTAAGCTTTAAAATTAGCCTCAAATGTAATGAGTATAAAGCAAAATGCGAAAAGTAAAGCATTAAATCCCACAAATGTGGGTTTTTTCTGCCTGCTAAAGTTGCACGGCGGGCAAGTTTATTGCAATTTGCTACAAAACACAGTATTTTATATAAAATTGACACCTCGTTTGCAGCGAGGTTGTTCATTTACAAACTGCGGTAAAATTTATTGATTAAGAGGTACTCTAATTAATTAATAACCTTAAAAATAGACTTATGCCGTAACAAAATAAACACCTATAAAACAAAAAAAATTGCATTTTTATTTTGAGGTTAGTAAATATTAACTAACTTTGTGCCCAAAATAGTTTATAAAATGCAAACCGAACGACAAATAGAGATAATAAACAAATCAATTAATATAATTGCAACCAAGGGTATTCAAGGGCTAACCATAAAAAACCTGTCAAAAGAGATAGGTATTTCGGAGCCCGCAATTTATCGCCATTTTGATAGCAAGACAGATATTTTATTGTCGATTTTAAAGAATTTTCAAGAAGCTACCTCATTTATGAACGAGGCTTTGCAAGAAATTGATGATACAGCCATAGGCAAAATTGAGTTTATGTTTACAAAAATTTTGGATATCTTTTCTCAGGAGCCGGCTCAAATTTCGGTAATATTTTCTGAAGAGATTTTTAAAAATGAAAATCTGCTGAAGGAAAAAATTATTGAAATAATGGATTTAAAAGAAAAAACAGTAGAGGATATTATTAAATCGGGGCAAGGTAATGGAGAGATTAGGAACGATATTGATTGCAGGACTTTAGCCTTGATTGTTATAGGAGCATTGCGTTTTAGGGTTAAGCAATGGGATTTGCGTAATCAAAAGATAAACTTAGATATTGAAGGCAAAAAACTTATTACAGGCTTAAAACTTATTTTAGAAAAATAGGTTTTTTATTTACATAAAAAGTTAGTTAATATTAACTATTAAATTTACAACAATGGAAAAAGCATTAAACAAATTACTTAACTACAAATGGTTAACAATGGTTGTCATATTGGCAATATCGGCATTTTTCTTTCTTGAGATGAGGCAAAACACCAAAATGGAAACCAACCTCGACAAATATATGCCGCATGACCATCCGGCATTTGTTTACAGCGACAAAGCCGAGGAGTGGTTTGACATTAAAGATGGTATTATCGTTGCATTAGAAAACAAAAATGGAGTTTTTAATACCGAAACGCTTGATACCTTAAAACAGCTTACCAAGCGGTTTCAAAAGTTTGACGAAATTGACAAAAACGATGTAACGTCGCTATACACAGCCGATAACATTGTAGGGTCCGAAGACGGGATGGATGTAAAGGCTTTTTACAAGCGCGTTCCAAAATCGGAGGAGAAACTACGGCAGCTCAGGCAGAATGTAAAAAATAACGAGATGATTTTTGGGCGTTTGGTTTCAACCGACGAGACAGTAACGGTAATTATTGCCGAAATTGGCGATGATGTTTTTACGCAGGAGTTTTATAACGAGATACTTGAAACCGCTAATGCATCGCAAACCGATGATATAAAAATTTATGTTGCAGGCCGCCCGATTGTTGAGGGTACAATGGCACTGCTTGGCCCTGCCGACATGAAAAAAATGGTACCAATAGTGTTATTGGTAATTTTTATTGTTTTGTTTGTTACCTTAAGGAGTTTTAAAGGCACATTGATTACTCTCGGCGTTGTCTTTTTTTCAACCATATGGGCTTTTGGGCTAATGGCTACGGTTGGCATCCCAATTTACGCAGTTTCGACAATGATACCCGTAATGCTTATTGCCATTGGCGTTGCCGACGGAATACACCTTTACAGCCATCTGCATACCTTTGTGGATCATAATCCAAGCGCATCAAAAAAAGAGGCAACAATTGACATGATTAAGCATATGTGGAAACCTGTTGTTATGACATCGGTTACAACCGCAGTTGGGTTTATATCGCTGCTTACATCGCAGGTTTATCCGGTAAAATATTTTGGTATTTTTACTGCTTTTGGCGTAATGATGGCAATGGTTTTTTCGTTAGTGTTTTTGCCTGCCGCAATTATGATTTTTGGCCTGCCCAAAGCCAAGTCGATAAATAAAAACGAAGACAAAGGCGGACACTCGCACTCAAAACTCGCAAACAGCTTTGCCGCATGGATTATCAAACATAAATACGTCTCAATTATCGGCACGGCAGCAATTGTTGTACTTTCATTAATAGGCATGCAAGAGATTTGGATAAATTCAAGTTTCCTTGAAAAATTCGAAAAAAATTCTGATATAGTTTTAACCGATGCCTTTATTAATGAGCATTTTGGCGGAACAAGCACCCTTAACCTTATTCTTGATGCAAAAGGAGAAAAGGATGTGTTTAAAGAGCCGGCCGTTTTAAAGCTTGTCGATAAAATGCAAAAAGATGTTAATGCACAGTTGGCGGTTGTTGGCAACACATTTTCGCTTGCCGACTATATTAACCGCATGAACAAGGTGATGAATGCCGACAATGAGGAGTTTAATACTATTCCTGACAGTAAAGATATGGTTGCTCAATACCTTTTGCTTTACGAAATGTCGGGCGACCCTGAAAATCTTAATAAGGTTGTCGATTACGATTATGAAAAGGCCAATGTTACATTCCAGCTCAAATCGGATAACTCAAAGGCAATGAATTCTGCCCTTGATATTATTAAAAATTACGAGCCCGATTTTAAAAAACTTGGAATAACAATGAATTATGCCGGCAGCGGATACAAAGGGCTTGTATTTACCGACCTTATTCTCGAAGGGCAGATAATGAGCCTGATACTATCGTTGATAATAATAATTGTGTTGATATCGGCAATGTTTAAAAACTTTAAAATAGGGTTGATAGCCTCGGTGCCAATTGTTGTTACAGCTTTAATAAGCTTTGGCATAATGGGTTTTTTAGGCATCCCTTTAAGTACCACAACCGCACTGTTGTCGAGCATAGCAATAGGTATTGGTATTGATTACGCTGTTCATTTTCTTGAACAATACAGGCATAATGCATCAAATACCGATGATAAAATGGTTGCTGCACAAAAAACCATGGCACATTCGGGACGGGCAATTATTTATAACGCAATTGTAGTTATTGCAGGCTTTTTGGTACTTATGTTTTCGGTTTTTCCTCCAAACAGAGAGCTTGGAGCTTTGGTATCGCTCAATATGTTTACAAGTTTTGTAGGCACGCTTACAATAATGCTTGTGTTGCTTTATACAGGTAATGTTTATTTTAAAAAGAGAGCTTAAATGTTAATTTAGGTATTCAAATATATACTTATTGTAATAAGCTATTATTCAAAATTATAGATTTTAATCAAAAAATTCCTCGAGGCTTTGCCTCGGGCCATATATTCTCCCCTAATTTTTAGGAGAGATATCAACCAGCAATTGCTGGTTGATATAGAGGGGTGAAATAATGAAAATTTGATAATTATTGCAACACTATATCAAAAAACCATTTAAAAAATAAAAAAATGAAAAATTCAAAAATCAGATTATTGGCAGCAGCAACACTATTGGTTGCAAGTATTGGTGCAAGCGCACAGCTAACGGGTAGTCAAATTGTAGATAAAGCCTATAATTTGCCTGCGGGCGACGACCAGACATCTACATTAACCATGACGCTGACAAATAAAAGCGGGCAAACACGTGTGCGGAAAATCCAGCAGTTCACAAAAGACCTTGGTAGTGAAGAAAAAAGCATAATGTTTTTTTTATCGCCTGCCGATGTTAAAAATACATCGTTTATGAATTGGAGCTACGATAGTGATAAAGCCGACGACCAATGGATTTACCTGCCGGCTTTAAAAAAGGTGAAACGCATTTCGAGCGACAGCAAAAGCGACTATTTTATGGGCTCCGATTTTACTTACGACGATTTGGGCGACAGGAAACTTGACGCAGATACCCATAAACTTTTAAAAGAAGAAAATATTGACGAAAACGACTGCTACGTTGTTGAGAGTGTCTCTAAAGACGAAGATTATATGTACTCTAAAACAATTACATGGATTAGAAAAGACAACTTTGTTGGTATGAAAAAAGAGTTTTACGACGAAGATGAAGAACTCTTAAAAACCTTGACAATAAAAAAGGTAGAAAAAATTTCCGATTTTTGGGTTATTTCACATTCCGAGATGGAGAACATCCAAAAAAACCATAAAACAAGCATCAAGTTAACCGATATTAAAATCAATACAGGAGTACCTGCGTCAAAATTTACCGAGCGTATGATGATGAGGGGAATGTAGAGGATAACACTTAAGCAATACATAAGTAAATGAAATTTAAACCAAACATATTATTTATACTAAGCATTTTGTTGTTTACGTCATGTAGCGATATGTTTGATTTTTCGCCATATGTAATTGATTTTGATGAAGAAAACCGAGAGTCTAATAATAAAAATATTGATAGGCTGGTAAAAACAGAAAATAGCGATAGTGTAATAACTATTGCATTTACGGGAGATACGCACAATTTCTTTGATGAATTTAGTGGGTTTGTAAATTCAGTAAATAATTTAAACAAAAGCAAGCCGGTTGATTTTGTAATACATGTTGGAGATTTTACAGATTTTGGCTTGCCGAAGCAGTATAAATGGGGCAACTCAAATTTATTAAAGCTTAGCGTACCTCACGTTGTAGCTGTCGGAAACCATGATTTAGTGGGTAATGGCGGCGATGCCTACAAACAAATGTTTGGCAACTATAATTTTAGTTTTATATACAGCAGCGTAAAATTCATTTTCTTAAACACAAACAGCTTAGAGTTTGATTATAACGGGAGGGTTCCTGATGTTGACTGGTTAGACTTGCAACTACAAGCAGCCGATAATTTTGATAAGGCAGTTGTCATATTTCATGTGCCGCCTACTACCGATGAATTTGATCAAAACCTAAAGCCTGATTTTCTTACAACTATTGCAAAATACAACAATGTGTTATTTACTGTTCATGGTCATTTGCACCATTTTGAGGTTTATACCCCATTTGCCGACGGTATTAAATATGTTAATGTGTATAGCGTTGAGTTTAAAAAGTATAATGTAATTACTATTAAAGATAATAAATTTGAGGTAGAGACATATGAATTTTAGGGTATTATTTATTTTGGCACTTTTTTCTTTATCTGGTATTACTGCGGGTTTTGGGCAGTTTACTAAAGATACTGATACGCTTAAATATAAAAAATTAATACCCGATTATGTAAAGGTGCAATTTGCAGGAGGTATAGGTTTTATTTCAACCGGTATAGGATATAGTTTTTTCAAGAATAAATTAGATGTTTCATTGTTTTATAGTTATATACCTGAAAGTCTTACGGTTGACGATCTGCATAGCATAAGTTTGCAATTTACAGGCAAGTTATTAAAATACCGGTTATCTGAAAAAGTTGAAGTATTGCCTTTAAATATCGGCTTTTTTGCCCACCACACTTTTGGTGGAGAGTTTTGGGTGGTATTGCCCGATAAATATTCAAAAGATTATTACTGGTGGTATCCGGGAGTTAATGCAGGAATGTTTATTGGGGGAGAAATCAAGACTAAATTATTGGCTAACAAAACCCCTGCGTCGGGTACTGCATTTTATGCACGGGTTGGCACAAGGGGTTTGTATTTGGCGAGCAAGTGGAGCAATTCGTCAATTCCTGTAAAAGATATTATTGAATTAGGATTTGGAATAGCATTATACAGATGAGATATATACTGAACATATTATTTATATTAATGGTTTTGATACCTAAATTTGCTTGTGCCCAAAAAGCAAAAATAAACGACACTATTGCAGAATTAGAGCTTACCACTATTGCCCGTATTAATCAAGGCAACAGCTATATTACGTTGCCTACCGATATTGGCAATATTGAGCCGCTTATTTTTGAAGGCAACATAATACCTAATTTTTATATCCGAAAGAGTAAAAATTCACGGTTTATGGGTGTTTTAACTTCTCAAATAATTATTAGGATGTATCAAGAAACATCATTGCCTGTACGTACGCCAAGCTATATGCCCCAAGTTACGGTTTATTATTTAATGTCAACAAAACCGAGGGTTAACAGTTTAAGCAGCTTTGGCAGATATGTGCATCACTCAAACGGGCAAGACGGTAACTTTTATTTAGACAATGGCGATATTAATCTTGAAACAGGTAATTTTTCGACAAATTATATCGAATTGGGATTGATAAAGACAAATTACAACAAAAGGTTTAGGGCTGCCCAATTTTTGAGCACATCTTTTGAGGTGCATCCTAAGAAATTAACAGATAGCGAGTTAATAGGCTTGTATAGTTTATACCGATGGAATACGGTTTTCTCTATTTTTAGGTTGTCCGATAAGGAAGTTTCGCTTAAGAGGAGTTATGCTAAAATGTCGTTAAAAGGTAAAATGACATGGATGTTTGGCACAATGAGCTATGTTGACAATTATGCTTTAGATAGGTTAAACCTGAGCCTTACATTTTTTTACCACCCAAAATTTTTAGAGGATATTGGTCTGTTTGTCCAGTTATACCACGGTTTAGATTACTATAATATCTATTTTAACCATGGGTTGAATATTATCCGCTTTGGGATTATGACAGAAACATTACGATTTTAAAATATAAAATAATAAACAGATGAAGACAAAAAACATATTATTGGTATTGCTTATCACGGCAAGTGTTTTTGTTAAGGCACAAAAAGTCGATATTTCGGGGTTTGCAAGAACCTACGAGGGAGTGTTGGTTGATAGCGGTGAATTTGCCATTATTCAGCAAACCTTAAATGTTAATTTTGAAAAACGCGGCGAAAAGGTAATGTTTAAGGCAAACCCTATGCTGTTTTTGTATAATGCCGACAGTATAGATTTTAGAATGCGCGAAATATACATGGATATGTATTTCAGTAACTTCGATTTGCGTATTGGAAAACAGCAGGTTGTTTGGGGCAAGGCCGATGGGGTATTTATTACCGATATTGTGTCGCCCCTGAACCTAACTGAGTTTTTGCTGCCCGATTTTGATGAGATACGTACAGGCGTAATAGCTGCAAAACTCGATTATTACATCGGTAACAGCACAATCGAGGCTATTGTTATTCCACAGTTTACGCCAACAATAAGGCCGGCGCCAAACTCTATTTGGTATGTGCAGCCTGAATTTCCGGCACCCACGGTTTTTGATTGGAGCAAAAGCAAAATTAAGCCGTCGCTTGAAAATAGCGAGGTGTTTTTAAAATATTCGGCAATAACATCAAAAATAGATTTTGATTTAATGGGTGGCTATACTTGGGATGACAACCCAACCATGCACGTACAAAAACATATGGATAATACAACAATGCCGCCTACATTAACAGGCTTGACAATAACGCCGCAACACCACAGGCTTACAGTTGCAGGGGGTTCGTTCAGTTCTGAAATAAAAGGCTTTATTTTACGCGGCGAGGGTGCATACTATAACGGAAAATATTTTCAAACAGCCGACCCGTTTGCAACCGATGCCATAATACAAAAAGATTACCTGAATTATGTGGTGGGACTTGATTTTAGCATAGGGAGCGTAAAGCTGAGCGGTCAGTTTATCCAAAAATATATTTTAGATTATAATGATTTTATGACCGATAACGAGATGCAGAATACCGCCACATTTTTGGCCCGCTACGATATGCTTAGAGAGACATTGCATTTAGAGCTGTTCTCGTACATTGGCTTAACAAACGAGGATGCGTTGATACGTCCAAAAATATCTTACGATTTTGATGATAGTTTTTCCGTTTTGCTTGGCGGAAATATTTTTGTAGGCGATAGGGCCGGGCAGTTTGGGCAGTATAAGGACAACTCTATGGCTTACGTAAAAATAAAATACAGTTTTTAATCAAAAGAGTTCCTCGAGGCTTTGCCTCGGGGTTTCACATAGGGGTAAAATAATGAAAATTCAATTTTCAGCTTTTGGCTGAAATAAAGTTGGCGTAACCCTTGGCTCTGCCACTGGGATAGTCAACTTTAAAATTTTTCTTTATTAGTCATTTAACAATTCAGCTTCTTAACCTTATGAATTAGATAGAGGTTTCCCCTTTTTGCGTAGATTAAAATAGGCAAGGGAAAAATGAATAATTGAATAAATTAAATTATAAATAGTAAAGCAGAAAAAAGTATGAAAAGTTTATTAAAATCAAAGGCGGCATTGCTCTTTTTAATCGGATTTTTGGTAATGTCGGTATTTGGGTATGATGCAAAAGCATGTGAAATTGAAATGAAGATTATAAAAGGAAAAAAAGAGGTTTATACCCCGGGCGACACAATAGTTGTGTATGTGCAAGTAACTCTTACTCACCGCGCATGCCCCGAGGCTATTAAAAAAACAAAGTTTGAAACCAATGGTATTAAGGTAATCAAATCAACCCAATGGAAACAAACATCGACCATGGACTATGAAAGGAAACTGATGGCTGTTGTTACAGGCACCAAAAATGGAAAGCTTACAATAAATGCCATACGCACATGCGATAAGGATGGCGGCTTTGGTTCGTTAAAAATTGAATCGGTACCGGTAAACTAAAATATATTTTATGAAGGTGTTAATAGGTTTAAAACAATTAATAGGGGTATTGTTATTATTTATTGTATTAACAACAAGTGCCCAAAATGATGGTTTTTCCACTTTTAGTGAAGATAGTATAGTCAAAAAATCTCAATCAGCAAATAGTAGTGAATTTGATGAATTCTCTGAAAGTGAAGAATTTTCAGGCGATAATGAATTTAATTCTGATGAATTTGAATCAGATGAATTTTCGGGGGGCGATGCCGAATTTAGCGAATTTTCAGAAGGCGATGTAACGCTTGAAAAGCCGCCGGTAAGTTATAACAGGGCATATTGGGCATTGGCAATTTTACTTTATACAATATTGGCAGGCATTTTTGTGCGGTTTAATTTTACACGAAAACTAAGGCCGCTGTTTTTGCTTGCAACATTGGTAATATTGGGTTTTTATAGAGGAGGCCCTGGAATCATCAGCAGTCTTCAAAACACATATCTGTATATTATTGGCTTTAACGATAAATGGCAGACTATAATCCTATTTTTGGGATTGCTGCCGATAACCTATTTTTTTGGAAAGGTTTTTTGCGGCTGGGCATGTTATCTTGGTGCTATTCAGGAGTTTCTGTACATTGGTAAGGTAAAGATACTCCAAACCGAAAAAGCACAAAAGGTTATGCGTATTATTCGAATTGTGATATTCGCCATATTGATAATTCAGCTTACTGTGGCAAAAATGATATTGTGGAATAAAATAGGCCCGTTTAAAGTGGCAATAAACCTGTTTTCGCCAAATATTACAGGATACATATTGTTGGCGGTTTTACTAATATCATCGCTATTTATACACAGGCCATTTTGCAAAATGGTTTGTCCTGCCGGATTGGTCTTTGGCTGGATATCCAAAATACCCGGTGCATCAATACTTGGTATTGATAATACTAAATGTACAGGCTGCAAAACTTGCAGTACATCATGTAAAATAAATGCAATAACCCGCGATAACAAAGTGAGTAAGCTCGATAACCAAGAGTGTATTATGTGCGGCGATTGTATGAGCAGTTGTAATGTTAAAACTATTAAAACAAGGAGAAATGGAAAGAAGCATAAAGAAAAAATTGTACTCAAAGGCATTAAAAACCTTAATATTAAGTAGCTTTTTGTTATTTGCTCATTTGGCGAATGCTCAAATGGAATGCCGCTCAATGTTGGGGGCACATTTAACACCATTTAAAAAGGGTGTGCCTGTTTTGTGGGCAGTTGAGGGCACAATGGCACCCGGAATAATGACAAGCCCTGAGGATACACTAAGCAATGCTAAACTAAACGGCGGAATGATATTGGCGGCACTCGATTTTACATTTTATAAAAAACATAATTTCTATTTTGAAGGTGGTTATAAAAATTGGAAAAACTCGGAATTGGTGCCAAAATCAAATACTTTTAGCCGTCATATAGGTGTGCGTCAAGCATTTTACTCATTTAAAGATGAAAAAACAAAAGTTGTTATTGGTTTGCACGAAACAAGGCTCGGCAACTATTATTTGGTTGACGAACGGATGTTGGGGGGCTCTTTTGATAGGGAAATAGGTGCTTTTACTGCCAATGTGCGGGGGGGAACGGTTTTGAAAAATTTTGCCCGAATGGGGCAATTTTGTGCCAACAGGCATCTGTATGGCATAATAAATCCTGATTATACCGAAAAAATTGGAGAAAAAGCGGGAGAAACTAATCTTGCCGGTTTTGTATTAAACTGGAACCCGCATTATAAAAAAAGTGCCGTTAAAACATCTGAGGATGATTTTTCAGGTAGTGAAGATGAGTTTGTCGATAGTGAAGATGAATTCTCGGAAGAAAAAGATTTTTTTGAGTTTTCAGAAAGCGATGAATTCTCTGACAACGAAGAATTTTCGGATAATGAGGCTGCGCATAAGAAAAAACAGAATATAAGTATTCAAAATATTGGGCTTATCCTTTATGATGAATTTGGGAAAATTATACCCGACAACAAATTTTACGGCGGGGTTATGGTCGATTTTAAGCTGCCCTATAATTTTATGTTCCAAACCGGAAGTATTTACCAGAACATGAAAAATAACAATACGGCTGTTTATATATTTAAGCTTGCAAAAAACAAGACATGGAGCAATGCATCAAACACAAAAATAGGTATGGCTTATATAGGAAAAGCCGATATTGACAGCGACGCATTATTTCAGCCACTTTTTAGCAATATGTTTTTGGGTGAAGTTATGCGCCTCGATGCTGTCGATTTCCCGCTTTGGGATGTTGAAATCAAGCATAATTTCCCCGGAAAAATTAAATTTCATGTAGCAGTAAAGCTTGTTGGGCAGGTTGAAGCCTACAAAACCAATGAGCAAGATTTGGAGTTTGGGCTAAAGTTTTTTGATAACCACTTTAAACTTACAGGTATTTTAAGCCATGTGCAAACCAATGCGTTGCCTAACGACTTTATAATGTCGCGCATTGAAATGAGGCTTGCATTTTAGCATAAAATAGGGTGCTGCAAAAAAAAATGGAACAAACCATAAATTTATTACTTTTGTCATCTATTTTTATTATATCTCAAATCCGCAAAGCCTGTCCCGTTTTTTTCGGGGTTACGGTGTGAATTGTTGATTTAAAGATATTTATAATAATAAAATGTGAGACTTTCA
>CAYQPP010000070.1:0-14034 GCA_964419235.1 uncultured Bacteroidales bacterium | reverse complement strand
ATTTTTTAGCACAAATATATTTATTGTTAATTTACCTGCTTCTCTCTTTTTGTAAACTCAAAATATATTACAACCAACGAAATTAGTATCATTAAAATTGAGCTTATCAAAGAGATAATTCCGCCTATTTTCCACGATTTTGGTTCAAATTTATACTCAATAATATGATTGCCTGCCGGTATCTGCATTGCCCTTAAAACATAGTTAACCCTAAAATGCTGTGTTATGTTACCATCAACATAGGCATTCCACCCTTTATCATAATATATTTCGGACATAACTGCCAACTGGCTGCTTTTTGCCGATGTTTTATATGTTAAATGGTTTGGTTTATAATCGGTTAATATAATTTGAGCGGTACTGTCTTTTTCAAAATTAAAAAGCAAACCCTCAAAACGCTTATCAACTATGGCGGTAGCAGCAGGATTAAAACCGGATATTGCTTTAATCTCTTCGTTTGCATCGGCAACAATTTTAACACTGTTTACAAACCATGCATTGCCAAGTGCGTTGTTGTTTAGTAATGGCGCAGCATTAGGGTTGTAAATTATATATTTTGTATTTAGCATGTTTAATACCGGTATATTTTTTAATGTGTTCTCAATTGATTGCTGGGTAGGGTTGTTTTGGAACGAGGATATTATTTTTTGTAGCTCAATTGATATTCCGTGGTTGATAAGCTCTTGGTACCTGCGCATTTTTGCTCCATGGTAACCACCTATCGACTTGTGGAAATATGAGGTGCTGGCATCGTTAAATGTACTTACTGCAAGGTTGGCAACCCTGTAATCTAATGTTTTATCTTGCAAAATAATTTCGTCTGCCTTTGTCTTTGTGTGTGTTTTATCAACTTTCTGTTTTTTAACAAAACCATCGTTATTCATATACCGTTTATCAACCGACCATAAATCGATTACAATGGCAAACGCCAAAATTAGATATAGATATGAAGCTTTAATTTTATTTTGGATGTATAGCCAAATTGCTGCTGCTCCGATTAATACAAAAATAAGCGAGCGAAAAGCATCTGCACGCATAATCGACGCCCTGTCGGCAACAATTGACGATGCAAGGAATTCGCCTAAACGGGAGTCGCTTTCTGATGTAAACGACAATAACCCGGGGTTAAGCATAAATAGGAGTATAATGCCTGCAACAATTGCGGTAGAATATTTGAGGGCTTTTAAAACCTCGGCTTTTGTCGATTTTTTATCGATAATATTTTTTAAACTCAATATGCCCAGCAATGGGATTGTAAACTGCGCTATAACCAAAATCATCGACACTGTCCTAAATTTGTTATATCCGGGAAAATAGTCGAAAAACAGGTCGGTTAAAAACATAAAATTACGGCCCCATGCCAACATTATCGAAAGTGCCGTTGCTATTAAAAGCCATGTGCGTATTTCGCCCTTTACTAAAAAAATACCTAAAACAAACAAAAATATTACCAACGCCCCAATATAAACCGGACCTGATGTCATTGGCTGTGGCCCCCAGTAGGTTGGCATATGCTTTATGGTTTGCAAAGCCTGCTTTTTGTTATACCCGCCTTGTAAAAGCTTTTTATAAATTTCCGAGTCTTTTGACAACTTGCCGTCTGATGAGCCTCCCATTAAATTCGGGATAAGCATGTTAAATGTTTCAAGCTTGCCGTAACTCCACGATGTGGCATAATCCTTATCTAAACCCGAAGTTTGGTTGTTAGCATCGATAGTTAGCTCCGAAGGCCCCCGCAATGATTGTTTGCCGTACTCGTAAGTTGTTATCAGCGTTTGTAGGTTTGAACCCACAACAAGCATTAGCCCTACAAGCAACACCAGCGACGATTTTATAAACTCATTAATTTTTTTGTTCTTTACTGAATTTATAAAAAGTATGATTACAAGCGGCAGTGTTGCCAACAGGGTGTAGTATGTAATTTGCAGATGGTTATTTATTAACTGCATCGACAGGAAAATGCCCATCAATACAGTGCCAAGGTATCTTTTGCCTCGGTAAGCGGCATAAACCCCACCGATAATCGGAGGCATATACCCCAGAGTTATCACCTTAGTTAGATGGCCGGCCTGTATTATTATGAGGAAATAGGACGATAACCCAAATGCCAGCGCGCCGATAATGCTTTGCCAAACGTTTAAACCAAAAATTAACAGCATTAGGTAAAACCCCAAAAAATACATAAACAAAAAACCAATTGGTTTTATCCTATATTTAGGAAGTACTCTTTCAACAAATTTTATTAAGTTGTTGGGCGAGTAGTTTTTTATTAAGTAGGTTGGCATGCCACCAAACATTGAGTTTGTCCATAAAGAGTGCTCTTCGGTCTCTTTTTCGTAATCGTTTATCTCTTTGCTCATGCCTACATAGCTTTTCATATCGTGCTGTATTAGTTTTTTGCCTTGTAAAACAGGCGAAAAATATACTATTGACAGAACAAAGAATAACAAGATTGCAATAACGTGGGGGAGTGATTTTTTAATTAAATTTTTCATAAATGATATTTTGAAGCAATATAACTTTTTATATTTGTTGTTTTAATAAGGTATTTGTATTTAGAGCAAATACTACTTGTTTTGTATTTGTTGTACACGCAAAAGTAGTTTTTTTTACTTAATTATAAAAAGGCAATGGGAGTTATTGTTAAACAGTCGATAAAAGGCTCAATATATTCATACATTGGGGCTGCAATAGGTTTTGTTAACACCGCATTGCTGTTTCCACTATATTTTTCGACAGGGCAAATAGGGTTGCTGTTTTTATTGATATCGGTATCATTGGTTTTTGCCCAACTGTTTAGCTTAGGGTTTGGCGGGGTGGCAAATAGGTTTTTTCCCTATTTTATTAATGATAAAAACGGTCATAATGGTTTTCCGTTTATTATGTTGGCAACTACAATAACAGGCATTCTGGTTTTTCTTGTTGTATTTTATTTTATAAGTCCTGTAATAATAGAGCAAAACAGCAACTCTCCTGAATTTGTGCACAATGTTAATTTGATAATATACATTACAATTATCGAGATATTTTTTAAGATGTTCAATTCATACACAACCGTTTTATTGAATTCGGTAATTGGAACATTTTATAAAGAGCTGGTTTTAAGGCTATTTATATTATTATTAATTGTAGCTTTTATATTGAATATTATTGATTACGACGCATTTTTATACTTATATATTTTAGCTCAGGCAATACCGGTAATAGCACTGTTTATATATCTTTTAAAAAAGAGGGAGTTAAAATTAAAGCCAAAGCTGAAATTTATTACGCCCCATTTAAAAAAAGCCATGATTTATATGGCATTGGTAAGCTCCATTACCGGGTTAACCGGAATTGCATATCAATCAATAGATAAATATATGATAAACTCCATGATCGATTTATCGAATACCGGAGTTTATACTATTGCGTTTTTTTTAGGTTCGATAATAGGGCTGCCCGCCCGTTCGTTAAAAAAAATAGCATCGGTAATAATTGCGCGGGCATGGAAAGAGGACGACTTGGGCACGGTTAAAGACATATATGTAAAAAGCAGTTTGTCGTTAACAGTTATAGGCTCGTTTATTTTTTTGGGGATAATGATAAATATTGATAACGTTATTGATATTTTGGGCAGCGATTATGCAAACAGTAAGCTTGTTATATTTTTTGTGGGCTTGTCTTTTTTAATCGACTTGATATTTGGCGTAAACTACCATGTTATTTCAAACAGCCGTTATTATCAATACATTGCATATTTAATGGGCATATTTTTGTTAATCGTTGTTGTTTCAAACTATTTTTTAATACCAAAATACGGAATACAGGGTGCGGCATTTGCGTCAATGGCTTCAACGTTATTCTATTCATTGCTGAAATATTTGTTTGTGCTTTTTAAATTCAAGATACAACCGTTTTGCGTTAAGCATTTTGTGTTTTTGGCTATTGTTGCTGTTTTATTTGCGGTATTTTATTCGCTCCCCAGTTTTGTGAGCAACCCGTATGTCAACATTATTATAAAATCAACTATTTTTACGTTTGTATTTATACCGTCGGCATATTTTTTAAGAATATCGGACGATATTAATGACAAGATACTATGGGCATTGGGGTTTTTAAAAAAGGGTGTTAAGCGGTAATTTATTTGTGCTTAAAAAGCAAAAATATTTTATAGAATATTTTAAATAATAAAAAGTTTTTATTTAAAAGAAAGGCCGATACTCTCATGTTAAATGGCAATTGCTTTGATTTGGCCACCTGTTTTAAATGTTTTTTAAAATATGCGTTGTTTAACAGATATTGTATAATTTCCTGTTTTTTTTGCCTGTTGCCTTCTGTTTTCAAGTATTTATAAATGGTTGTGCCTGCGCTCCACGAGTACATCAACAAATGATATTCGGGAGAGTTTAATATCTCGGTTTTATTGTGTTTTGCCAAAAAATCTTCAACCAGCACCAATGATTCGCAAACTTCAATATCCCTGTTGTTAACTGTGTAAGTGATGCTGCCTTCGCGCTCTTTTCGCCAGTAATATAAAGGCTTGTTTACATACGATATTTTTGTTGCCAAAACATTTACCTGAATGGCAAAGTAAAAATCTTCAAACAGCAATTTTTCGGGAAATACAATTTTATTGTCAACAATAAGTTTGCGTTTGTAAATGCTTGTAGGGCATAGCGGTATAAACCTGTTTTTTATGGTATCTTCTTTAATATCGTCCCACCCGTTATAATATATTTGCTGCGAAAAGAACGGTAAAAATATCTCTTTTGAGTCGGGGTATTTATCAATCCTGCCGAATTTTATTATATCGCTGCCATTGGTTTTTATTTCGCCCACTAATATTTCAATGGTATTTGTTTCAATCCAGTCGTCGCTGTCAACAAACGATATATAATCGCCCGTAGCCGCTGATATGCCGGTATTTCTTGCTCCTCCCAAACCTCTGTTTGCTTTGTGGATAATTGGTTTTATCCTTGGGTCTTTTGCAGCATATTCATCAATAATTTGCTGCGAATTGTCGGGCGATTTATCGTTAACAACTACTATTTCTAAATTGCTATATGTTTGGTTTACAATTGAATCTAAACATTGGGGCAAATATTTTTCGACATTATAAACCGGTACTATAACAGATATTTTACACATAATTTTACATTTGCGGTTTGTCAAAATATTTTATCTCTTTCAGGTGAACCGGATATTTTACGGGTGTCATATAATTGTTGCCGAATAATGATTTCAGATAACAATCGATATTTGCAGGACTTTTGTGCTTTATGTTTTCAAATGTTATTTCCGACAACGGAAAGTAGCACTCCGTAGGCTTCAGATTTCGCGGATATGAGTTGGGGACTTGAAAATAACACGATATGTATTTGTTGCATAAAAGATTAGACAGCTTTATTGTAATACGGTACGGAATATTAAACACAAAATCGGGGAGTATTTGTCCTATTTTATGAACCATTTTTTTTAATGGTGTCATTTTTTGCATTGTTCCCGTATCATTTCTGAAAAACATTCGTGTATTTATAATTAACAGTTGTGTTTTTTGAAGGATTCTATTTTCGGGGACATAGTCAAAAGTAAATATGTCTATTCTTAAACCTTTGTATTTGTGTTTTGGCTTTACGTTTGATGTGCTTACTGCTTCCGAAAAGCGATCTCTTACCTTAGCCCAATCGTATTTAAAGTATTTGTCGGTTTTTGATGTTTGTAAAACAAGATTGTCGGGCAGTTCTTCAGGTAAAATTTTTAATAGTTTGTTATAATCTTTTCGCAGCAGCCCTATATCAATATCATCGTCCCAAGGAATATAGCCTCCGTGGCGCACAGCACCAAGCAGCGTTCCACCGTCTAACCAATACTTAAGATTATGTTTGTTGCAAATATCAGCAACAATATTTAACATATCAAGCTGTAATAACTGCAGTTTTCTTAACTCTTGTTCGCTAATCATGTTATTTGAATATCTTTTTTAAAAAAGGTTTAACTATTTCGGAATACCCCCCTTTTAATCCGTGGTATTTTATATGACGAAATAAAACTTTAAGTTTATAAATAGGTTTATTTGAATAATAAAAATATTCGTTTTGGTTTGAGATAAACTCTCCAAAATCGGTTTCGGTAAAAACATCATTAACATATATTTTATTAGATGTCGATTTTCTGCTCGGCAATGGAGGCAATTCCATATAATTATTAAAAACGCCTTTTAAATAGTTGTCAATGTTTTTAGGGCATTTAAAGGCATACCTTTCAAATTCGATGCTGCTTAACGGAAAAATGTCCGAATATTTTTTGTAATCTCTTTTGGCTGTTACATAACTGTCACCAAAAGGGTAATCAACTAAAAGGCCATCTTTGTCTTCAATTTGAATATTTTTGTTAACATGCTGATTGTTAAACGTTTTAAGAAATTCTTTTTTTTGATTGATGGCATCTGTTAGGCTTTTGAACTTATATTTGGTTTTTATTTCGGGAAAATATTTGGTTTTCCCCATTATAAAAAAGTTTGCCGTGTCTGTTAAATATTTATCCTCTTTTAACTCCTTTTTTTCGTTTTTTAAAAGCTTCATCGGAAAAATATCAATCTTAACGGGTTTTTTTTCCCCTTTTACTCTGGTAGGATATTTTTCCGACATTAAAAAATCGTCCCAGTGCTCAATATCTTTTTTATAATACATTAACGACAAGCCATTTTTGTCTTTAATATAATCGTTCAACAAAGGGATAAATTTGTCGTAATCTTTTTTTAACATACAAACATCAATATCGTCGTCCCAAGGAATAAAACCGCCGTGCCTTACCGCCCCAAGCAATGTTCCGCCGTCAATCCAGTAATCAATGTTATTTGTTTTTGCAACATTATCAATAATAATCAACAATTTCAACAAATATTTCTGAACTGTTTTTAAATAAGGTATTGTGTAGTATTGAATGCCTTTGTCATTTTCGGTTAATATCCAACTCATAACAATAATATTAAGCTATTAAGTATGATTTATTTGTCAATATAAATAGACTTTCTAAAGAAAGGACAAATTCAATTATAATTATTGGTTTTTATTTAAAACGGCAAACTAAAGCATAAAAATGAGTATTATCCCACCTGTTGTATTCTGGCGGATAAATATCTATTGTGTCTATTGAGCTAAAGCCTAACCCTTGCAACATCTCCTTCTCTTTTTCTATATGCCTGTATTCCGAATAGTAATCTGTTTCCAGCTCATTTGAATACCCGTTAACAATCACATCCTCATTAACGCCAAATTGATTTTTGATTACCAACGTTCCTCCATTTTTTAAATACCCTTTAATTTTTTTATATAAAAACAGGGCTTCGTCAGAATCAAAATAGTTCATAACCCCAAACAGTGAGATAAAATCGAATTTGTCATTTTTGGGCAGTTCCATTTTTAATAAGTCGTCATTAATAATGTTTACCTTATCTGATTCGACAATAAATTTTGAAAACTCAGGGTATTTTTCGACAGCAGTAATGTTTTTGAAATCTTCAATCAAATGGTTTATCAACAATCCTGTTCCCGAGCCTAAATCCAATAGTGTTTTATTTTTTTCAGACAGAGTTTTCATTAACTGTATATCGTATTGCGAAAAATCTTTGGCATTGTTTCTTGTTGCTTTGGCATCGGTTATTTTTTGAGCCATTTTATTGTAATACTCTATAATGTTTTTATTCCCCATCTTTCCACGATTTTATAAAATTAATTGCGTTTTTATAATCTTCATAAGTGTCAACATCTTGTGCTTCAATAATTAGCGAAGGTAATGGCAAGTACTCCTCTATTTGGTTAAATACATGATTCGAAATATATTTAACGTGCTCTTTTTTAAGGCATGCAGGCCCCGACCATTCATAATCGCCATGCTCTCGCGAAAAGGAGACTACATTATTATTTGTATCAACGCTGGCAAGAACAGCATCGTCGGTAACAGTTTTGCTGCATCCCACAAATTCGCCGTTAAAATTTATGCACCGATCAATATCTTTGGGATGTACCAACAAATCGCCATCCCACGCAATAGAGTATTCATTTCCGTGTTTTGAGCCCAAATAGAAGCTGGCTCCGGTTTTGGTGTGAAAATAGTTGTGGTTATATACAAATATCACATCCCTCTTTTTTTGCAAAACGGCATCAATAATGTCGCTCCCTTGAAAACCTATAACAATTCTAATATCATCAACCTTGTTAAACTGTTCCAATTGCCAATATATTAAAGGCTTGCCCTCAATGTCGATAAGTGCCTTTGTTTTGCCCAGCCCAAGTCGCGACCCAATGCCCGCACAGCTTAAAATAAGCGATTTGCCTTTTTGGGGACTGCTTATCTGGTTTAACAGCCTATAAATTGCGTTATCGTCAAAAACGGCATAATCGGCAACCGACAAAATGCTTTTTGCAGGATAATGAATCAATCCGCATGCAATTGATACATCTGCCTCGCGCATTGCTTCCACATCATTATTCCCGTCGCCTATAAAAACAACCACTTCACCCAACGCCTTGTATTTTTTTACAATATCCTCTTTTTTAAGTATTTTGGTTAGTTTTACTATTTTATTGTTTTTAACAATCCCGTCCGATGTATATGATTCGCAACCAATTTTATCAATAAGCTTTGCCACCCAGCTGTTAAAATTCCCTGTTGCTATAATGCAGTCGTCTCTATTTTCTTGGATAAACCGAAATACTTTTTCTGACAAAGGAACTTCTGATAATAAATCATTAATCTCCGATACCGGTAAATCACCCAATATCTGAACCCTTCTTATAAAGCTCTCTATAAAAGGGATATTTCCTTTTATGGTTTCATCTGTAAGTTTTTCAATTTGTTTTTCAACATTAAAATGGTTTGATATCAGCGGTAGTGTCTCTTTAGAGGTTATTGTTCCATCTAAGTCAAAAATAAATTTCATACGTATAATGATTTATATTACATGTGTTGGTAATAAAACAAATAATTCGACAAAGAAACTATTTTTTAATAAAAAAAGTTTCTTTATTGATAAAAATCCTAAGTCTTTTCTATCTCCAAATGTTTAAGCTGTTGTTATGCTATCCAAATATCCGCCTATTTTCCGTGTTTGGTTTTCAACCGAATACTCTTGAATATCGACCAAGCTTGTTACGTTATTTTGCCCTTTAACAAACAGTTCATATTTAATTTTTATGTAGTTTTTAATTTTTTGATGATCATCGTAATCGAAATATTCGCCTGTATTAGTTTTTGTGATAATACCCTGCACGTCGCTTTTATCTGTCCCCAAAGTCAGTATTGGCCTTTTTGAGCGCATTAGCTCAAAAAGCTTGCCCGGAATACGCCCGCAGGCATTTTCGGCTTTATTAATCAAAAGCAGCAAAATTTGCGAATTTATGGTGTGCTCAAGTGCGCTTTGCCTTTTTATTGTGCCTAAATAGTTTAGGTTGTCGGCAAGTCCCAGTTTGTCTATTGTTTCATTTATTGAATAGTCAATAAAGCCTGCAAGTTTAATTTCAAGCTTATCGCCAAATTCGGGAATCTCATTTTTTAACTCAGCCAGCACTTTTAACAATGTACCGGGGTGCCTATCGAAACCGAGCAGCCCTGCATGATAAATTGAGAATTTAGTGTTTAAATTTTTATTAAGTGTTTTAAAGTCATCTTCATCATACCCCCAAAAAATAACATCAACGTTTTTTGCACCTATTTGCTCTAATTCTCCTTTCCATGTCGGGCTGGCAATTGTGAATTTTTTTGCCGTTTTAAAAGTTTCCTGCTCTAACCTGCGATGCTTTTTATCTGCCCATTTTGTGAGTTTTAGGAATTTATAGTAATCAACCTGTGTCCACGGGTCTTGAAAATCGGCAAGCCACGGTATATTAAATTTTTTGCTGAGCTTGCAGGCAATTACGGTATTTGTGTGTGGAGGGCCATCGGTTAAAATGGCGTCAACGTGGTTCTCTTTTAAATATTTTGATAAGTATTTAACCGACGGACGAATCCAAAGTGCCCTTGCATCAGGAATAAAAAAATTGCCTCGAATCCAAATAGAGATGTTGTTAATAAACTTCCGTTTCCCGTCGCGCGCATGAATAGGGTTATTCATAGCCTCATCTCTTTTTTTTCCCGAAAAAAACTTATATAACCTAAAAGGTTCTATTATTCTTTTTTTCAAGACAGTAACATTTTCAGGAACCTGTTTAATGTTATCCTCGTCAAAATACGGGTAATCGGCATTTTCAGCTGTATATATTACAGGCTCCCAATTAAAGCCCCTCAAATATTTGGCAAACTTTAGGCATCTGTTAACCCCTATCCCTCCGCTTGGGGGCCAATAGTATGTTATTATTAGAACTTTTTTCATTTGTTTAACAAATAATAATTTAAGTGTGCGCAAATATAATAAATCAAATATCTTGTTTCCTTTTTCTTACAAAATAAATTGCATAGCCATTAAGCTGAGGCTAATTCTTTTTATGAAATATATTTCTCAACTTATGCTAACTATTTTTGAATTGTGCATGTAAATTACATAATTTTAAAATACAGCATGATAATTGAATTGTATTTCGTATATTTGCAAGAAACATACAATAAATTAAATTAGAGATGATACTAGAACTGAAAATAAAGAATTTTTTATCGTTTAAAAACGAGGTTACATTCAGCTTTGAAGCTACAGCCGATAAAACATTGAATGATTATTATGTAGTAGAGAAAGAGGATGGAACACGCATTTTAAAAATGATGATGGTGTACGGTGCTAATGCATCGGGTAAGAGTAATTTAATTAATGCATTTGAATTTATCAATAATTTTGTTCATAATATACCCGACGAAAAAGATTCAAATACTGAATTTGTACCGTTTAATTTTGATACCACAAAAAATGAACTTGGGGAATTTGACCTATGTTTTTATATAGGCGAAATAAAGTACCGATATCAGCTTATTATTAGTGAAAATGTGGTATTTGAAGAAAAATTATCATATTATCCCGGTACTCAGCCGGCTATAATTTTTAATAGATATTATAATTCAAAAGCAAAAGTTTCTGTGGTTAAATTTGGCGCAAAAATTAAATTGTCTGCTCAAGCACAAGAAGCAATACAATTAAAAACACTAAAAAACACATCAGTAATAGCTGCATATAACCAAGTTAATGTTTCTGTACCTGAGTTGGAACTTGTTGTTGATTGGTTTAAAGAGCAGTTTATGACTTCAATTAATCCTTATACTTCACTGACAGAATTTTCTGACGATGCAATAAAAAATGATAATAATATAAAAGAACAAGCTCTAAAATTTTTAAAACAAGCTGATTTTAATATCACTGATGTAACCTTTAAAGATAAAACAGAACCTATTCCTGAGAATATTTTAAAAAACCTAGATTCTTCATTTATACCAGTTGAAGAGATGGATAGATTAAAAAAAGAAAAAGTTTTTCATTATAACGAGACATTCTTTGAGCATAAAATTATTAATGAAGGTAAATCTGAATACTTTACTTTAAAAAGTGAAAGACAATCTAAAGGTACTATAAGATATTATGGATTATCAGCTCCATTCTTTTACGCTTTAAAACAGAATGCTTTTTTACCAATTGATGAAATAGGTTCGGCATTGCATCCATTATTGATAATCCATTTTATTACTGAATTTTTGAAGAAATCGAATGAAGCACAACTGCTGTTTACAACTCATAATATGTCAATTCTTAATGAAAAAGAGTTGTTAAGAAAAGATGCTATATGGTTTACAGAAAAGAAAGATAATGGTGCAACTGATTTGTTTTCAATGTCTGACTTTCCTATAAGAAAAGAGTTATCGTATTATAATGCTTATAAATTAGGAAAGTTTGGTGCAATACCTGAATTATAAATTATGGGAAGAAGGGAAAAACAAGTAAGATACAGATTTAGTTTTGCTGTATTGGGCGAAGGAATAACCGAGCAATGGTATTTAACACATTTAAAAAACTTGAATGGATATAATTATTCGTTACGCCCTAAGCTATTTCAGGATATTGGTATTGAAAAAGCAGAAGGTATTATTGATGAGTTAGTTTCCGGAGGATGTGATAGCATTGTGTTTTTAACCGATTATGATACAATTGTAGCACAAGATAAAAAAGATACATTTAATAAACTTATAGCAAAGTATAAAAATAATGATACTATTCTAATTTGTAATAGTATGCCAAGCATTGAATATTGGTTTTTGTTACACTTTATCCATACAACGAGAGAATTTGCTAATTGCGACCAAGTTATAAGAGATTTGAAAAAATACATAAAAAACTATAGCAAGAGTACTACTTATTTGAAAACTGACAGATGGTTTAATATATTAATGAAAAAAGGAGGTTTAGAAAAAGCCAAAGCAAATGCAAAAAATGGATTAGAAAAATATGAAGCAGGAGATATTGGTAAACATTTTCCATTTACAAAAATGCATTTGGCTATTGAAGAGTTTGAAAAACAGAAGAATAAATGATCATTTGTATATTAGCAGAAGTCAACTGGGTATTATATTGAATGTTAAATAGTTACAAAATTATCACCAAAACATGTTAATAAGTGATTTAAAAAAATGATTGACTATGAAGTATATTTGCATATAATTAATAAAAATAAAGGAGGGTAAACCTATTTGTATGTACAAAAAGCACCTACAAAATAAATTGTAAGTAATAACACAAAAATAATGATAGAAAACTTAATAGCCAATATTTCAAATACAACCATTCAAAATTTCTTCAAACACAAAATAGCTGCATATAAACCAACTGTTGAAGACCTGAATTACATTATTGAAGGCGAAGAACGTTTTGAACAGTTTTCTCAGCTTTGAAAATAGGTGTCAAACAAGATTTTGCTTTATTATTTGTTATTAGAACTATTTTTATAATTTAAATTCGTAATCAATTGGGTGCCAACTATTTAGAAAATATATTAAAACGTATTGAAAATTAACAAAATAAGGTAATTATTGCGGTTGAAAATCAAATAAATAATTAAGTAATTGACAAGTTATACTGCTGATATAAAACACATTGCTAATAATTAACAAATAAATGTTAAAAAGTGAATTTAAATTCAGTTATGATTTTTTATATTTTTGTTTTGTAGATTTAAGGACAAACTGTAATAAGGTGTATAAAAAGGAAACGCTCCTTACGGAGCGTCGGACTAAGGATACTATCCTTAGTGATGTTATGTGACAAATTTAAATGATATTTATGGAAACACCAAAAAAAGAGGTTAAAAAAGAAAGAATTATAGTATATGTTGATGGATTCAATCTCTATTTTGGCATGCTTGAAGCTGGTTTTACTCAGTGCAAATGGTTGGATATTAGTCTATTAGTTAATAGCTTTCTCAAACCCACTCAGGAACTAATAAGCATAAAGTATTTTACAAGTCGTGTAAGTAACAACCCCGATAAACAAAAACGTCAAACTACTTACATTGAAGCCTTACAATCAGTTGGTATTAAAATATATTATGGTCATTATCAGTCCGATTCTGTGGAATGCAGATTATGCGGTAACGTATGGCCCAAATACAACGAAAAAATGACAGATGTAAATATTGCTACTCAGATACTAGTTGATGCTTATCAGGATAAATATGATATGGCAATGCTAATCTCTGGAGACAGTGACCTTGTACCTCCAATCAAAGCAATTCATGCTAATTTTAATCAAAAAAGGGTTTTTGTAGCTTTTCCACCTAAACGCCATAATAACTCAGTTAGCTTGGTAGCTAAAGGTTCATTAACCATCGGTCGTAAGAAACTTATCGACAGTCAATTTGCCCAAGAAGTAACAAAAGCTGATGGCTATATCTTAAAAAAACCTAATACATGGTTATAATTTAATTTGTATCTTTGTGCCATAGTGCACTGCTATTCATGTATTAGATGCTTTAGTTTCTGCACTCAAAAATATTCAAAAAATCCGGACTTGCTCCGGGTTTTGTTTTAATAAGAGGTTTTTTGTTAAAAACTTGGTATGCAAATTTTATGCACAAACAAAAAAAG
>CAYQPP010000069.1:0-14089 GCA_964419235.1 uncultured Bacteroidales bacterium | reverse complement strand
AAAATATAGGGTGGTTTCTTTGTTTTACAACAACATAAAAATGCAATAAAATCAAATTTTAAAATTCGTAATTCTGAGCCTACTCCGAAAAGTGTCGGCGTAATTATTTTTACAAAAGAACAATAATAATATTATCTTATAACAAATTCACACCGACACTAAGCTAAAAGCTTGCTACTACCATAAGAACTCATAGCGCCTGCTATGAGATAAACGTTTAAACGAAGCAGGCGCTTCGTTGTCCTTGCGATGTTCAAGGCGTCTGCAAGACCTTTGAGGTCGAAGCGGGCGTTAGCCTTACGATTATATGTAAAAAAATTGTACAAGCATGCTCGAATGTGTGCTTGCTTTTATATAAGATTAGCCTCCGATTTTAGGGGGATAGCATCATGTATTTGATTGGACATAACAACCATGTTTCAATATGGTGGGTTACAAACAGCTATATGCTTAATCTCATTACTTAAAAAAAGAAGCCAAGCCATAAGCAATTAAATAGCAACCTGAAATAATAAATACAAACTCCTGCCTACCTGTACTGACAGTACAGGTAGAAAAATCTGATTCGCAAAACAATTATTTTGCATCATGCTTAATCCGTAGCATGCGATACAAAATTCATTAATAAATTACTGATTGAACACATGATTATAATTAAAAAAATGTACATTTGAAATAAAAAATAATTTAATGAAAATATATTTTACATTATTATCAATACTGTTTGTTGTTAATAACTCTATTGGGCAAATAAACAATCAAGGAGTACCATTTATTACCAATTATAAACCAAATAAATACGAAGCAGCCGGACAAAATTGGGATATTGTTCAAGATAATCGTGGTGTTATGTACTTTGGAAATAACGATGATGGGGTTTTAGAGTATGATGGTGTATATTGGCGTCATTTATCTGTTAATAACAAATCAATAATTCGCTCTTTGGCAGTAGATAGCAATGGGGTTGTTTATGTTGGTGCAATTAATACTTTTGGACAATTAATTATTAATAATTCAGGAAAATTAGAGTATAAACAATATATAGATCCGTTGGATAGCATTGAAATTGATTTTGGTGATGTGTGGAAAACATATTCAACTGATTCTTCTGTGTTTTTTTGTACAGAGGATTATCTTTTTGACTATAATAATTCAAATTTAAAAAGGTATAAATTGCCAGAAGGGGTTGTTTTTTCATTCAATAGTAAAAATGGAATAATATTACCTAATTTTAACAAAGGGTTGATGAAGATTAATAATGGGGAAGCTGTTACTGTTAATGGAGGCGAATTTTTTAAGGAGAAAGGGGTTTATACTATAAATAGTATTGGTTCAAAGCAGTTAATAGGAACTTATCCACAAGGGTTGTTTTTTTTCAACAGCAAATTGGGTAAAGCCCAAAAAGCATATCAAGGTATGTTTGTCAATAGCTTTGTTAAGGATAATCAGCTTTACTCTTCGTGCAATTATAAATCGCAATTATTATTGGGAACAATATTTAATGGCGTTTTATTAATAGATTCTAATGGTGTTGCATTAAACCACTATAACAAGTCGGTTGGGTTACAAGATGAGACTATTATTAACCTTTATAGCAGCAACAATCAAAATATATGGTTAGCTTTAAATGATGGAATTTCAAAAATTGAACAAAATAGCGCTATCACAAAATTTAATGAAAAGCAGAGTATAAAAGGTGCAGTATTGGATATTTGTAGTTTTAACGATAAACTTTTTATTGCAACCTCGCATGGAGTATTTTATAAAGACAATTTAAAAAAAGAGATGCCTAATTTTACGAAAATAGAAGGTATAAAAGCACAAACATGGTCGTTATTAACTTATAATTATAAAGGTGAAGAACAACTGTTAGTGGGTTCAATAAATGGTCTTTTTTCAATAAAAAAGTCCTTAAAAGTAGAATATATAGATAAGCAAGTTACTGTATCCGGTAAATTGTCAGGCACAAATTATATTCAAAAATTGTATCGTAATAAGTCAGATACAAATGAGGTAATTGTAGCCGTTTACAATGGAGCCTTCTCAATAAAATATGATGGTGTAAAATGGAGTCGTATTAAAGAATATTTAACCGATAGTTATAGTATTAAACATATTAAGAATGATGATGATGGCTGTTTATGGTTTTGTTCTCAAATGAATGGGTGCATTAATGTAAGTAGCAACGATAATATAAAACAAGAGCATTTTTCAAAAAACAATGGATTGCCATCAAATTCAGGCATTTCTATCAATATTATTGACAGAAAAGTTATTGCCGGAACCCAAAACGGTCTGTATGAGTTAGATACAGATAAAAATATTTTTAAAAAGTATTTAAAGTTGCCAGATATAAACAGCGCAGTACATTTTTTTAATTATGATAGTGAAGGAAATATCTGGTTAAGTCTGAATAAAGGGAAAAAACGTTGGGTTGATAGATATTTAAAACAAATCGATGGTACGTATATTAAAGATAATTACTCACTAAAAAGACTACCAAATGAACAGATCGAGGCTATTTTTCATGATAAAAATGGAATTACCTGGCTTGGCTCGGCAAGTGGTTTATATTGTTTTGACAGTAAAAAAGAAGTAGATTATACAAAGCCATTTAATACACTTATACGAGAGGTTTTAACCAAAAACGATTCAATACTTTTTTATGGCAGTTATTATAAAACACTACCTAATGGAAATGTAATTCCCAGTATTGATCAGCCAGCCGAATTAGTGCCGGAATTATTATACTATTTTAATGATTTAACATTTGAATATGCTGCCCCTTACTTTATTGAAGAGCAAAAGACCGAATATTCATATCAACTATTTGGATATAGTAACGAATGGAGCAGTTGGACAAATGAGACAAAAGCTGCATTTACCAATTTAAATAAGGGTGAGTATATTTTTAAGGCAAAAGCAAAAAATATTTATGGCATTGAGAGTTCGGTAGCTCAATATAGGTTTGTAATACTTGCTCCATGGTACCAAACCATTGTTGCTTACATATTATATGTATTAATGGCAGTATTCTTGATTATAGTAATTGTTAAAATATATACACGTAGATTGGAGCGAGAAAAGATCAGACTTGAGGGAATTGTGCAAGAGAGGACCTCGGAGATAAGAAAACAGAGAGATGATATTGAGAAAAAAAATGAGGTTCTACAAGAGCAAAAAGAGGAGATACTCAAACAAAAAGAGGAAATAACATCGAGTATTCAGTATGCTCAGCGTATTCAAAGAGCTATAGTGCCATCGGATGATGATGCACAAAGGTTATTAAAAGACTATTTTTTGCTTTGGAAACCCCGTGACATTGTAAGTGGCGATTTTTGGTGGTTAGGCGAAAAAGATGGTTATGTAGTGGTAACAGCAGCCGATTGTACCGGGCATGGTGTGCCGGGAGCATTTATGAGTATGCTTGGCGTGTCATTCTTAAATGAAATTGTAAACCAACAAAACACTACCCTATCAAATGAAATACTAAACAGGTTGCGTGAAAAAGTAAAAAACACATTGGGGCAAACCGCCAAAGGAAGCAACAATAAAGATGGGATGGATATGGCACTTTTAGTGTTAGATTTCAATAATATGAAAGCTCAATTTTCGGGGGCTTATAATCCATTATATCTGTATCGCAATGGTGAATTAACCGAAGTTAAGGCTACCAGAAATCCAATATCTGTTTACATAAAAGAAAAACCTTTTAAGCAAAACATAATAGACTTACAAAAAGGTGATACAATGTACCTGTTTTCTGATGGTTACCCCGACCAATTTGGTGGCGATAATGACAAAAAATATTCAACTAAACGATTTAAACAGTTATTGCTTAATATCCACACAAAACCCATGAACGAGCAAAAACAGATATTAGATGATGAGATACGTAATTGGTGCAATAAAACCGATCAAATTGACGATATTATTATTTTGGGCATAAGGGTTTAGCTTTTAATTATATTTCAAATTCTAATCAACTTCAGTATAATTCAAGCCCAGTACCGTCATATTCTAAATTGACTTTAATAATTTATTGTATTTAGTTTTAATTGCTTAATTTTGAAAAAAATGTTATAAATCTTCAAAAATGCAATAAATGAAAATATATATTACAATTTTGTTTATTAGCTTTTCGGCAGTAATTTATAGCCAAACAGCCGAAATGTACCTGATAAGTTCAGGCGGTGCCGATTTTAAGACCGATAATGAGCAACTTACCTTTACAATTGGAGAGATAATTACAGAAACATTCTCAATCGACAACCTGTATTTAACACAAGGGTTTTTACAACCAATAACATCGGTTGTTGGCATTAAACAAAAGACAAACAATAACTTGGGTTTAAGTGTTTACCCAAATCCCACAAGGGAGTATTTTTATGTTGATATTGAAAACAACAGCATTATTTCAGCATTAAACCCTTATGTTTTAACTATTATTGAAGCCAACGGAAAAGTTATTTTAAATAGGAAAATAACTAAACAAAAAGTGAGGATTAATACAACTGTTTTTTGCCAAGGCATTTATTTAATAAAAATTATTGATAGTAGTGGTAAAAACCAAGGGGTGGAGCTGTTGCAGATTAAGTAATTAGCATATTACTATAGTTTTATTAGTGCGAATTAATGAAAATTGGCGTATAAAAATTGTAAAAAAAATAATTAACTCTATTTGTAGTGTATCAAATGAAGTGCTTTTTGTTACATTGCAAGATATAAACGAACTAACCCAAATATTTAAAATCATGAAAAATGTTACAACAATTGCATTAGGGCTAATACTATCAATAGTATCATTAGCTCAAACACCCCAAAGTTTTAAGTATCAAGCTGTAATACGTGATATTGATGGCAACGTAATTAAAAACGAATCCGTTAATATTATGATAAGCATTTTACAAGACACTGAAACAGGGATATCAGTTTATAGCGAAGAACATGCTACAATAACCAACAGTTACGGACTTATTAATTTCAATATTGGGGAAGGAGAAGTTCAGTCGGGGGTTTTTAGTGATATTGACTGGAGCAGTTCACAATATTTTATACAGATTGGCTTAAGCCGAAACGGAGGAGAGTTTATTACCCTTGGGACTGCCCCACTACTTTCAGTACCTTATGCACTACATGCCAAAACTGTTGAAAATAGCGATGATGCCGATGCTGACCCTGCAAACGAGATTCAGGATTTGGTGTTAGACGGTAATATTTTAACAATATCTAAAAACAATACGGCTACTGAGATTGATTTATCAAAATATCTTGATACCACGTTAACCGAAGATGAGGTAGATGATTTTGTGTCAAATAATGGTTATCAGTTAATTGTTGATGATGCTGATGTTGATACTCTTAATGAAATACAAAATATTTCGATAGTGGGCGAAACTATACAATTGTCAAAAAATGGCGGTGCTGTAACAATACCTGCCAAAGGTTGGGGCAACCCAATAACCGACGAAGCCCTGTTTGCAGTAGTTAATATCATTGGTGATACTGTATTTGCTGTTTACGATGGGGGGGTGCGTATTTACGTTAAAGAAGCAGGAACCAAAGCTGCCAGAGGAGGTTTTGCAGTAGCAAGTCGCAGTGCAGCTAAAGGTATAACACAAGATATATTCAACGTAACTAATGATAGCGTGCGTATATATTTAGATGAGGGTACAGGAACGGGTAAAGCAGCCAGGGGTGGTTTTGCTGTGGCAAGCCGTAGTGCAGCAAAAGGCAATAAAAATATTATGAGCGTAAGTGGCGATAGTATTCGTATGTATATTGATGAACCTACCACAAAAGCAGCCAGGGGTGGTTTTGCGGTAGCAAGCCGTAGTGCAGCAAAAGGCACAGTTGCAAAAATTATGAATATGACCAAAGATAATTATTTTATTGGACAAGAGAGTGGTAAATCAATAACAACAGGCTTGTATAATTCATTTTTTGGCTATAAGTCTGGCATATTAAATAGTACCGGTAGCAATAATACTTTTATTGGGTATTACACAGGGTTAAGCAACACCGAAGGTTCAAACAATGTATTTCTTGGCAACAAAGCAGGTCAAGCAACAACAACAGGCACAAGTAACATTTTTATTGGTAAACAAGCAGGGTTAAATAACACTACGGGGTTTTCAAATATTTTTATTGGAGTTAAAGCAGGGAAGAGCAATACACGAGGAGTATATAATGTTCAAATTGGATATTTGGCAGGAGAAAATAGTGATACCTCATATAATACATTTGTAGGATATAGAAGTGGGCGACATACAACCTTAGGCGCATGGAATGCTTTTTTTGGATTTCAGGCAGGATATAGCAACATAACAGGTGAGCATAATACATTTGTAGGGCCAAATTCGGGGTTTTTCAATACTACCGGAGATGATAATACATTTGTTGGTTACTATTCAGGAGTTAATTGTGGAGCAGGATCAAACAATACCTATATAGGATTGTATGCAGGGCGTTCATCTTCAACTTCATCTGCAAGTAATAATGTGGCTATTGGTAAAGAGTCAGGATATAAAATGCTTTCAGGGTATAATAATGT
Organism: uncultured Bacteroidales bacterium; assembly: GCA_964419235.1. Classification (GTDB taxonomy): domain Bacteria; phylum Bacteroidota; class Bacteroidia; order Bacteroidales; family SZUA-534; genus GH45. Next base: position 7,536 of record CAYQPP010000069.1, on the reverse strand, counting down.
TTTAATTGGTAACCAATCAGGTTATAGTAATACAACTGGTTATAATAATGTATTTATGGGTAATTATGCAGGTAAAGCAAATACTTCTGCAAGAAATAATGTGGCAATAGGAAATAATTCGTTGCTAAACAATACCGAATCTACTGATAATGTGGCGATAGGCAATTCAGCCCTTCAAAATCTAAATTTAACCGGATATGCATGCAATGTAGCAATTGGGCAATATGCTTTACGATCTACTACAACAGGATATGGTAATGTTGGAGTTGGTTGGGCTGCATTACTTGGAAATGTAACAGGAACTTATAATACTTCAATAGGATATGGAGCAAATAACTCAACTCCGATGCCTGTAATAACAAACTCAACAGCAATAGGATATTGGGCTCATAATAATGCAAGTAATCAAGTAAGAATAGGAAACACTAGCATTAATGAAATAGGAGGATATGTCGCTTGGTCTAACCTTTCTGACGGAAGGTTTAAAAAAATGACAAAAGCAGGTGTCCCGGGACTTGAATTTATCATGAAACTACGCCCTGTTATTTATCATGTAGATATTACTAAGCTTAATGATTTTTTGAATATACCTGATAGCGTGCGTGATTTAAAATCAGAAGTAGAGAGGGGTTTAAAACTGGAAACTGGCTTTATTGCTCAAGATGTAGAAAAAGCAGCAGATGAAATAGGATATGATTTTAGTGGTATTGTAAAACCAAAAAATAAATATAGTCATTATAGTTTGCGTTATTCTGAATTTGTTGTGCCTCTTGTAAAGGCTATGCAAGAGCAACAAACCGAAATAGAAACTTTAAAAAGTCAAATTGAAACTGTAAAAACAGAAAACCAAGAGTTGAAACAGCAATTAAATAAGATAATTGAGCTGTTAAAATAATAAGCCTGCTTTATATATAAAGCCATCCCGATGAGTTATTACAATAATTCAACGGGATGATTTATTGCATATTCAATACCTTGCCACCAAAGGCATTCTTCGGCCAAAGCCAAATGCTTTTGACGATACTCGTAATATTGGCGGGGTTTGAAAGCGTTTGTATTCGTTCATGTTTACCAAGCGTAGTACTTTATTAACCACAGCCTCATCAAATCCTTGTGCAATAATTTCCGACGCACTAAGTTTTTGCTCAATATACTGAAACAGTATAGCATCAAGCAGTTCATATTCAGGTAACGAGTCGGAGTCTTTTTGGTCGGGGCGCAATTCGGCCGAGGGTGGTTTTGTTATGGTGTTTTCAGGAATGATTTCTTTGTCTTTATTAATAAAGCGGGCAAGTTTAAACACATCGGTTTTATACACATCGCCAAGTATCGACAGCCCGCCGTTCATGTCGCCATAAAGGGTGCTATAACCAACTGCCGCCTCGCTTTTGTTGCTTGTATTAAGTAGTATATTTCCAAACTTGTTTGATAATGCCATCATTAATACTCCGCGGGCACGGGCTTGTATATTCTCTTCGGTAACGCCGGTTTGCATATTTTTAAAAATTACCGATAGGCTTTTTTCAAATGTGTCAACTATTGTTTGTATGGGCATAACTTCGTATTGTATGCGTAGGTTCTTTGCTAACTCTTCGGCATCTTTAATTGAATGTGTTGATGAATATTTTGACGGCATCAGTAATACCCTAACATTGTTATTCCCTAAAGCTTTTGTTGCTAATGCCACAACTACCGCAGAGTCGATACCACCGCTAAGCCCGAGTGTTGCAGTTTTAAAATTCATTTTTGTAAAATAGTCCTGTATCCCGAGAATCAGCGCATCGTGGATTTGAGCAATATATTCTGTTTTTATTTTGGGTTGCTTGGTAATTTTTGACTCCGACAACTCTTTGGTGTCAACTATTTTAAAATCTTCGGTAAAGGTGGACAAGCGGTTTGTTATTGCTCCTTTTGAATTTATTATCATTGAGTCGCCGTCGAAAATAAGCTCGGTATTTGCGCCAACTTGGTTTACGTATAAAACGGGCAGTTTATATTTTTTTGCATTATCAATTAATACCTTGGTGCGTATTTCGCCTTGGTTGTATGAAAAAGGCGATGCGGCAATATTTATTATATAATCGGGGTTTTGTTTAATAAGTTCATCCATGGGCGATTTTTTGTACAACTCGCCTTTGGCATTTTCATAAGCCGATGGCTGTTTGTCCCATAAGTCTTCGCATATGGTTAGGGCAATTTTTTCGCCTTTGTATTCAATAATATTGTAAGTGTCGTTTGGCTCAAAGTATCTATATTCATCAAAAATATCGTATGTTGGCAACAGGCTTTTGTAACGTTTTTCGGCAATTTTGCCATTTGCCAACAAACAGGCGGCATTAAACAGTTTTTTGCCTTTGGCAGAAGGGTTAATTACCGGAGCGCCTACAATGGCAGCTGTGTTTATGCATTTAGATGCTATTTTTTGCAGGGCATGTTCGCATTTTAAAATAAAATCGTGCTGTTCTAACAAGTCGATTGGCGAATATCCGCAAACCGATAATTCTGAAAAAACTATTAAATCAACATTTTGGATTTCGGCATTTTCAATTGCTGATATTATTTTATCGGTATTACTCTCAAAATTTCCTATATGGTAATTAAGCTGAGCTAAAGCAATTTTCATGTTTTTAAAACGTGTTTAAGTATTTTTATTGTAGGTATGGTTTTAAAAAATTACCCCCAGTTTAAGCGTAACGCTGCGTAATGAGGCATCGTCTTGAATTTTTTTATCAGAATTATTGGTAACGTCAATAAAGCCATTGGTATATAAAATTCCGAAAGTAATTGCAGTATTTTTCGAGAAATAGTAATTTGCGCCTGCACCAATATTGTATCCCATATTAAAAAAGTTTACTTCATCTTTGCAGCCTACGCCGTTTAATGATACTATCATATTAACGCCATCAGTCGATATGCTTTCTCCTTCAATATCGGCCGATGCCCCCACCCGTAAATGGTTTGTTATGCCAAACTGCGCATAGTAAACAAAATAGCCAATTTGGTTCGATTCCATTTTAAATGCGACAGGGATATCAATATATTGAATCTTATATTTTATCGAGCCCGATGACAAGTTGTATGTAATGTCGCTTGTTTTAAATTGCAATGAATCGGAATACTTTAGGCCGCCGCCCGTATTATTAATCATTAACCCTGTTGACAGGCTGTAACGTTCGGCAAAAAAGAAATCGGTTAACAACCCAAAGTTAAAGCCAAACTGCCCTCCATCTGAGCTAATTGAGCTGGCATCTGATTTTAACCACGAAAATTGCGGACTGGCAGTTAAGCCCATACGCACACCTTGGGCTGATAGCGAAACTGAAAAAGCGGTAATTGTTAATAGTAAGGCAATCTTCTTCATATTTTTTCTTATTTTTCAAGTTTTAAAAATAGGTATCAAAAAACATGCTCAAAGATAAACAAATTTAAGAAGCCTGATTATCTTTGTGGATAACTACTGAGAAATTTTTGAATTTATGTTGCGTTTTCGTTTATATTACCTGCTTGTTTTTGTTCTATCCATGTCCGGGTGTAGGTCAAACTCATGGGATATTGATATTTCGGATGTTAAAATAGAGCAGAATTTTAAACGCTTTGATAAGGATTTGTTTGCAGTTGACCACGATAGTATTTGGGATTATGTGCCTGTATTCGAAAAAAAGTATGGCAGCTTTTTTGATTTATATAACTATGGCATTATAAATATTGGGGGTACAAATCAAATGGATTATGCCGATAAGCTGCTCTATTTTATTACCGACCCGTATATTGCCCAAGCTTATAAAGATGCGGATAGGGTATTTGCCAACGAGCCATACAGACACGATATTCATGATGCTTTTTGTCGATACCATTACTATTTCCCTAATAAAGAGATTCCAAATATCTACACGCATATTTCAGGTTTTAACCAATCAATTGTAATCGATTCGGGTTTAATAAGCATTAGTTTAGATAAATATCTTGGCACAAATTCAAAATACTATGCAATGTTGCATACGCCCCTTTATTTAAGATATAATATGCACCCCGCAAAAATACCATCTGATGTTATGCTGTCGTGGGCATTAACTGAATTCCCCCGTAATGGCGAAGATGAAAACATGGCAGGCCAAATGGTATATTATGGCAAGATACACCTATTTTTAGATGCTATAATGCCAAATACACCCGACTCTTTAAAATGGGGTATGTCGGAAAAAAAACTTAGGTGGTGCAAAAAAAATGAACGCCAAATGTGGTTGTATTTAATTGAAAACAAGCTGTTGTTCAGCTCATCATATAAAGATATTAAACGTTTTATTGACGATGGCCCTTTTACCACACCGTTTTCAAAAGAGTCGCCGGCTCGTACAGGCAGGTGGCTTGGTTACCAAATTGTAAAATCGTATTTAAAACATAATGCCGGCGTTTCGCTTAGTAAGCTGATGGAGGCCGATAATCAAAAAATATTTAATGAATCAAGATATAAACCGTAATTTATTATGAGAAAAAAACTACTACTACCCGAACTACTATTAGCGATTTCTACTTTTTTAATGATTCTGTCAATTAATAATTTCGAAAAAGGAGATGAAATAGCAACCTTAAAGCCTTATGAGGAGTTGCAATTAATGAAAAACTACCCTGACTATGAGTTGGGGGCTAAGACTTATATTAAACAAATGAGTAAGGTTGCCAACCAAAAGGGCAGCAATAATTTTAAGTCGATTAGCGAGGCTCCTGAATGGATTACCCAAGGGCCTTATAATATTGGCGGAAGGATTAACACCATCGCCAACAATCCGGGCAACGACAAAACTATTTATGTTGGTACTGTTTGCGGAGGTATTTTTAAAACTACCGACGGAGGGCAATCATGGTTTCCGATATTTGACGATAATGCATATATGGCTATTGCACACATAGTTGTTAGTCCGCACGACACCAATACTTTATATGTTGGTACCGGCGACCCGAATATTTCGGGTTACCCGTGGGTTGGAAACGGAATATATAAAAGCACCGACGCCGGAGCCACATGGCAGCACTTGGGGCTCGATAATGTTGGTATTGTTACTAAAATAGCAGTCAATCCGCTTAATGAAAATATTATTTATGCTGCCACAATGGGTATCCCTTTTGTTAGGGACGAAAACCGTGGGTTATACAAAACAACCGACGGGGGCGCAACTTGGGATAAGGTGTTATACTTGTCGAACGAGGCAGGGATTATTGATATGGTAATGGTAAACGATAGTCCTGACACGCTTTTTGTTGCAGGATGGAACAGGATTAGGAACTATAACGAGAGTTTAATTTCAGGCGATGAAAGTAAAATTTACAGGACTTTTAACGGTGGCGATACTTGGACAACGCTTTCGGCCGATTTGCCCGAAGATGAAATGTCGAGGATAGGATTATATTTATCGACAAATAACTCTACTGAAATTGTTGCACAATTTATTAACCCCGAGGGTTTTGAAACTGAGGGTATCTATAAATCATCTGATTTTGGCGACACTTGGGAAAAGCTTCAGGCAACCGGATTAGAAGATGGAGTGCTTGGCGGATTTGGATGGTATTTCGGAAAGGTTAGGGTAAACCCATATAACAGCAGCCAGTTTTTTGTTTTGGGTGTCGATTTATACCGTAGCGATAATGGTGGCTCAACATTTGAAATAACTACTCCACCGTGGTATGACTATGCGGTACATGCCGATAAGCACGATCTTGTATTTGTTAACAGCACTACAATACTTCTGTCAACCGATGGAGGCTTATACAAAAGTATTGACGGGGGACATAACTGGGTTGATATTGAAAATATACCTAACACACAATATTATAGGGTTGCTGTTGACCCAATAAACAATGGTTTTTATTGCGGAGGTGCTCAAGATAACGGCACAAATTACGGCAATCGCACCGATAGCGCAAATTGGGAGCACATTTTTGGTGGCGATGGTTTTCAACCATTGTTCGATTGGGCAAACCCCGATATTTTATATGCCGAAACACAAAACGGAAGCCTGTATTATGGCATCCGAAATAATGACGATTATATTGAATGGAACTATTTTACCGATGGTATTGATGATACTGACAGGCGGTCGTGGGATATGCCCATTTGCATGAGTATGGTAAATTCAAATATAATGTACACCGGTACATACCAAGTTTATATGAATGCCGGAGCTCCCGGTGGTGTATGGTACTCTATTAGCGAAGACTTAACCGATGGCACCGACTCAAAATACCATATTATTTCAGCTATCGATGTTTCGCCAATAAACGACACCCTTGTAATGGCAGGCACAAGCGACGGAAAGGTGCATGTTTTAGATACCAATACATGGGAAGATATTACAACCGGTTTGCCAAACCGTTATGTAACTTGCGTAAAAATGAGCCCAAACAATATAAACCACCTTTTTGTATCACATTCGGGCTATAAAGCCAACGAGTATATTCCACACGTACATTTTTCCGATGATTTTGGACAATCGTGGAGTGATATTTCAGGCGATTTGCCACAGCTTGCCGTAAATAGCCTGTTTGTGCTTAATGGTTATGGCGATTCGGTAATTTTTGCCGCTACCGACGGCGGGGTATATCATACACTAAACCTCGGGGAGCATTGGGAGCGTACAGGAACCGGCATGCATATTTTGCCTGTTTATGATTTGGCTTACGACGATACAAACCATATTTTGGTAGCCGGCACATTTGCCCGTTCAATAATGACAATAGAACTGGCTGATATTATTGAAAAATACACGCCTGTTGAAAACACAATACCTGAAATTATTGTAAAATCGAGGTTGTATCCAAATCCGGCCAACGACTTTATTGGTTTAGAATTTGACAGGATATTAATAAACCCAAAGGTTTTAATAAGCAATATAAATGGCAGGATAGTCTATTCAGATATATTGAACAGCTCACGCAAGACTACTTTAAATATTGAATGGCTTAAACCGGGAATTTATGTGATTTCGATTATTGAGAAAGGGAAAAATATATCAAACCATAAATTTATTAAGGGTTAATGATAAGAGAGCAAAAAAAGGAGCTTAGAAAAACTGTTAAAGAGTTAAAGAAGCAATTTGCTGAAGGTGATAAAATAAGGCAGTCTGAAACTATTTTCAATAAAATAGTACAGTTGCCTGTTTTTAACAATGCCAATACGGTTTTGTTATATTGGTCGATGCCCGATGAGGTTTTAACCCACAAGTTTATTGAGGAGTGGTGGCAGGCAAAAACCATTTTGCTGCCTGTGGTTGATGGCGATAATTTGCGAATAAAGCAATATGCCGGAATTCAAAGCATGAAAAAAGGCGAGCATTTTGGAATATTAGAACCTACCGGTGCCGAATTTAAAGACTTAGATTTAATAGATCTTATTATTGTGCCCGGCGTGGCTTTTGACAAAAACAATAACAGGATGGGGCGTGGGCGCGGTTATTACGATAAACTTTTGCAAAGCACAAAAGCATATAAAATAGGAGTGTGCTTTGGTTTTCAATTTTTTGAAAAAGTGCCGATTGAAAAACA
>CAYQPP010000068.1:9693-14164 GCA_964419235.1 uncultured Bacteroidales bacterium | reverse complement strand
AATAGCGATATACCCGGTTTTAATAAACTTAGAACAAAAAATTATTAATTAATATAAATAAACTACTATGAACAGAATTAAGAATTCACCATTATTAAGCATTGTTTTTGCAGTAATTATTTCGGTAATAATACTTTTCGCCGCACAAAAAACCAACCAACTATTTGGTGCTTTAATACAACCAATAACCGGCGACAGCTTCTATTTAAAAAATGTATTCTTCAAACTTATTTTGCTGGTTTTTACGCTTATTGCCTATGCCCTACTAAATAAAGGCTCATTTAAAGGCCTAGGGTTTCAAAAAGCCGAACATTACCCTTTTGGCAAACTTTTGCTGCGCACTGCCCTATTTACAATTGGCAGCCTAATAGTTGGCAATTTGATTTTTAGGTTTGCTTTAGGCAACCTTTTTCCTGTTGAAAGCACTCAGGGGTTTGATATGCCAAGCTCGCTTATACAATTAATTTTAGTTGTTTGGATATGGTCGTCGTTTGTTGAAGAGGTTTTTGTTAGGGGTTTGTTACAAGGTTTAATACAACACTTAAAACACATACGCATAGGCAAGCTAAGCGTTCCGGTAATAATAAGCGGGTTGTTTTTTGGAGGCATGCATTCAACGCTTTATTTTGCCGGCAAAGATATTTGGTTTGTATGTACAATTGTGTTTTTTACATCAACAATAGGGTTATTAGCTGCGTGGTACCGCGAAAAGTATAACAGCCTTTGGCCTGCGTTTTACGTTCACTTTTTTGCGAATGTTATAGGCGGAATTCCAATAATAATTTTATTATTAACAAAATAAAAGCTAAAGCCCTCGGCTACTCCTGTTTTTTGCCTAAAATATAAATACGCCTTAGCAGCAACATAATATAAACAATTGTACCCAAAACCAATAAAACAGCAAGCGGATAGGTTAAGGTAATCCACCAAGGGGCTTTGCTTCCAACATTCCACATTGCCCTGTCTTTAGTCAATGATGGTTTGTTGGCAGGGACTCCTGCAACTATCTCCTTTTTTACCGACACTTCGCCAAATTGCTCGTCGTCGGCTACTTGCGCAATTATTTTAAGTGCTCCGGCAGAATCGGCAGGCAGATTTTTAGGCAAGGCAAACAGGGCAACACCCTCTTTATCGGTAAACTTATTGTCGGCAAGTTTTAAATTTCCGAAATACCGCTCAACAAAAATAGCAACCTCAACACCTTCGGCAGACACTTGCTTACCGTCTATCATGCCCAAAGCGGTTATTTTAAACTGCTCTGCATCGGTCAAATAATCTAATGCCAAAGTAACTGAGCTTCCTGCAAAAGTTGACACCTCGGCAGGCTTAGGCTGTTTATAATTTTTATGAAACGAGCGTATGTAGGCTATCACACTCCACCTGTCGGTTGCCGACAGGGTAGTTTTAAATGTTGGCATTGCGCCGCGCCCCTCTTTTATTTTATAGTAAAACGAGCCGTCGGTTTGTGCGCCAACCGTAGCCAAATCTTTTGGCAATGGGTCGAGCTTAATCATATTGTTTGAACCAATATCGCCATGGCACGATTTACAGTTTTTCATGTAAATGCTTTCTCCTGCTGTTACCATTTCGTTGGTAAACATGGCCGGTGCCGTTATGGCATCCTTGTCTTGCGGAACATTCCATGGTGTCTCTTCACCCAAAACAATAAGGCTAAAAAAACCTAAAACTACTATTATTAATGATTTTATTGTCTTCATAGTACGGTTGGTTATTGTCTTAACTATTTTTATATCTCTTTTTATTGATTATCAATTATTGCTTATCTCAGGATTTTCCTGTTGCGATAATTTCTCAGGTTCGTCAATGCCCTTTTCGTGTGCGGTTTCCCATATAGGGATAATAGGAAACACCTTTGCCAATACCGAAATTATCATTAATGTAAGCACAAACGATGCAAGGGTAATAGAGATTTCAATTACCGTAGGCTTATAAAATATAAAGTTATCGGGTACATTCTGGATAGGCAAAAACGGATGCTCTTGCGTTGGTATTACAATAATATACCTTTTTAGCCATGCTCCTATAACAACAAAAAAACTGATAAATGCCAAAGGGGCAGGTTTTCTGAATCTTTTAAAAATCAATAATACAATGGGCAGCAGCAACCCTATAAACTGGGTTCCCCAAAACAAAAAAGCGTGTTTGCCGGCCAATAGTTCATATACGTGCGAATGCCCGCCCGGTGTTACCTTATAGCCAGGCACCAAAAATTCGTTTACATTAAAATAGAGGTAAACCAATGAGACCAAAACAAGGAGTTTTCCTATTTTGTCGAAGTGCTCATCGGTAATGTAGTCGTGCAATTTGTAGTTATTCCTGAAAAAGAGCATAGCTATTGCCAAAGCACCAACTCCTGCAACAAATGCCCCTGTAACAAAATAGGGCCCAAAAATTGTGCTGTTCCAGCCATCGCGTGTGGTTGATGCAAACAGCCACGACGTTACGGTATGAATGCTCAATGCCACCGGGACTATTAGTATCGACATAATTTTTATTGCCCTATGGAGAATATCGTATTGTGGTTTGCTCCCCTTCCAGTTAATGCTTAAAAAACTATAAATTTTTTGCATCCATTTTGGCAAAGAGGGGTTACGTGCCAATATTTTTAAATCGGGTATTAACGGTAAATAAAGAAGTATTAAACTTATTAACACATAAACAGTTACAACCGTAACATCCCAAATAATTGGCGACTGTATCCTACCATGAATAAACACATTCAACAGCCTTTCGGGACGACCCATGTCGGATACTATAACCAAACCGGCTACTGCTGCAAACCCTATGGCAATTATTTCGGCAATGCGGGCAATTGGTGTAATCCACTTTACTCCGGTTAAACCCAGAACCGCCGTTATAAGCATGCCTATTAAACTGGCGGCTACAAAAAACACAAAGTTTGCAATGTACAACCCCCACGAAACATAATCGCGTATTCCGGCAACCCCTAAACCATCGCGCAATTGAATATAATAAGCATACAAAAAAACTACCAAAAGCATTGTTAAAAATGCCATCCAAGTATTAAAACTACGGGTTATCCCAATTGGCCTCACCAAATCACCAATTATTTTATTTAATGATTTTTTTTGCTCGTCGATATTTATTGTTTGTTTCATATGTTTATCCTTACGAATGGTTGTTATGTTTTTTTAACTCGTCTTCAGGAAATGGAAATGCCCTATTTTTTGCCGGCAGGTAATATACCCTCGGCTTAGTCCCCAACTCTTCCATTAAGCGGTAGCCTGCATTTTTACGCAGCAGCGAGCTTAGCCTTACCGTCTCTTTGGTAGTGCCGTTAGTTACGGCATCTTCATTTTCGTCGCCAAAATAGTAAACACCATTGGGGCATGCCGATACACAGTATGGCAGTTCATTAATCCGCAAGCGGTCGGCACTAAAAAGGCATTTTGTAATTGTACCCTTGCGCTGTGGTACGTTTAGCTCAACATTATAAGCTAACTCTTCCTCAACTTTTTTTGCCTCGTCGGTATTGCCGGCTGCTATCAAGTCTTCATATTTTTCTTTATTTTCCTCATATTCGCCTTTCTTTAAAGGCTCATTCCAATGGAATACGCGAGCACTATACGGACAGGCTGCAACACAAAACCTACAACCTATACAACGTTCATTATCGATAAGCACAATACCATCGGGACGTTTAAAAGTTGCATCAACCGGACAAACCGATACGCATGGCGGGTTATCGCAATGTTGGCATGGCTTTGGCATAAAATAGGGTGCGGTATTTTCACTATCCTTCATTTGCAACACATTAATATGATGCTGCTCAGGACGCAAGTGGTGTGCGCTTTGACAAGCGTCCATACATTTGCGGGCATTGCGGCATTTAGCCAAGTCAATAACCATAACCCAGCGTTTGCCTTTTATCCCCTCGCGCCCCTGCAAGGTAAGATTTGAAAAGTCGGGGGCATTATTGCCATTGCCTACACCGCCCATACCAACCAATTGATGATTGGTTGTTAATGATTTTTGGCCGGGCACGTCGGGCTTTTTAAGTTTTTCGATTCCGTATCCTGCAACCATTGCCGCGCTACCCATTACAGTACCTGAGGCAATAAGTCCCATTTTTGTAAGAAATTTACGGCGCGATGTTTTGTTGTTGTTTGATTGATCTTTCATGTAACTCTGTAAATTAATAAAATAATGATCAATAGCTTGTTCGATATTATTAAATGAATAAAAACACTATTTGTTCATTAATTAATACAATTTAGATTTGTTTTAAATAATGTTGGCGCTATTTTGTAGGTTGGTTTTCATTACAAATATCGCCTCAGCGTGGTTTTGTAGTTTTACCGCTTAAATAATATCCGCTAAAGCGAGACGAGTTAGTGGGTAAATAAATGAGAATAGCACCACGATAAATTGTGGTGCTATAAAAGAAAAACCCATAATAGATTCTATATCAATAATATATAAAGCTTTT
>CAYQPP010000068.1:0-9593 GCA_964419235.1 uncultured Bacteroidales bacterium | reverse complement strand
GGGCAATGTGTGTACCAAAAATCGACAACAATAACACCTTTGCCTATAAAATCCGACAGCTTAAAACCTTCGCCCGTACTCAAGTACTCCCCTTCAAACAGCGGAGCCTTTTCGCCTATCTGAACCATCTGCTCTAACCTCGATATTTCGGAATCGGCACCCCCGGGTCCAACCGGATTATCAGACAAAACCTTTTTATGCTCCTCTTTTAAAACAGCAATGTCAACATTATCAAATTCATAATCGAAAAAATACAGTTCGCTAAAATAGGTATAATCATCGGTTTTTGACACCAACATTGCCCATTCGGGAACAAGGCTGGTTTTATTTATCACATAAGTAAAAGTGTTAGCCTTGCCGCTACTGTTTTTAGGCTGTTTTATTACAATTTTTGCACATTGTTTTTTGTTATAAACAGTATCGGAAATAACTGTATTATTTGCCGAATTGTTAACCTGTCCTTGTAATGTAGCCGGTTTTAAAAAAACATCAACCCAATCAACCGAAGTTATAAGCTCTTCGGTAAAATTCGGGTATAAAACCGTGGTGTTTTTTGGGGGAATCGAAAGATAAAAATTGCCTGCATCATACACCATTTTATAAGGACGATAGTTATTGTCAATCCAAACATACCCGCCCCTTAAGGTGTCGCTATTATCGCGCACAGCCCAAACCTCGTATGGTGTGGTGGTTGTGTCGCCTCCGTTTAAATAATAGTACTTTTCGGTTATTTTATAGTGTATCGAATTAATACTGTTTGTGTTATCTATAATTTTTGAAACAATATTATCACTACTGTTTTTGCAGCTTGCAAATAAAAATAGTACGGCTAATAAGAAAACTAATCTGTTCATTTTAATAATTTTTATTGTTGTTTATAAAATAATTACAGCCCCTAAAGTAGTAAATTTATTGAATAAATTTACTACTACATATTAATGAAACATGTAGTTTGCCAATATGAGCACTCCCCCACTTTGCTGATTTAAAGCACATTTTATTTACATTTAATTGCTATTTTTGCAAGCTTAATAAATGTGCTATGCCGATATACCAATTACCTAAAGAGCCGCTTTTTCCTCACCCAAGTGAGGCTGTTGATGATGGGCTGCTGGCAGTTGGCGGCGATTTGTTGCCTCAAAGGCTGGTAGCAGCATACGCCTCGGGCATCTTTCCGTGGTATGGCGACGGCGACCCTATTTTGTGGTGGTCGCCCAACCCGCGCTTGGTTATGTTTCCTGAAAAGTTTAAAATATCGAAAAGCTTAAAACAGACTTTGAAAAAAAGGCCGTTTGATATTAGGGTAGATTTTGCTTTTAAAGAGGTAATAAACAGTTGTAAAAAAGTACCGCGCAAAGAGCAAGACGGCACATGGATTACCGATGAAATGACAGCTGCATATATAAAAATGCACGAACTGGGGCTTGCACACTCCATTGAGGCTTGGGAGGGCAATAAATTAGTTGGCGGTTTGTACGGCTTGTCGCTCGGCAGCACTTTTTTTGGCGAGAGCATGTTCCATAAACGCAAAGACGCCAGCAAAATAGCATTTTATTATCTATCGAGGTTGGCAATAAACTGGGGTTTCCCAATTATTGACTGCCAAGTGTCGAATCCACATTTACTTAGCTTGGGCGCCGAGGAAATTCCGCGCGACGATTTTTTGGACATACTTTCGGGCTCAATTGAAAAAGAGACCCACCAAGGTAGGTGGGAGTTTGATTTTTTTAAAAATAGCCCAGCCTGATACTGATAAAAGCAGCAGGGTTCGACACATCTTTATCGTTGTAAGCAGGGTTGTCAATCCCATTATAAAACGGCCATGCTACCCCAACCCCAATTTTAAAATACGGTGTAAAAATACGCTCATATTCAACCGACGGGTTAACCACAAAATAACGATTAATATACGACACAGCGGCATCTTCAATTAATGTTGCGCTGCCCCAACCAAGTTTGGCACTTAAAAACATGCCGTTGTTTTTATTAAACTTGGCAATATAGCCAAACCAAGGCCCGCCATGCGACAAATTAAAACTATGATTGGTAAGCCCAACTTTTTCAGTGCTGTTTGGCGTAACCATCCCTTCGCCGTACCCTCCAATAAAATAATGATATTTAAAAATAAAACCACCGCCACCGCCAATAATAAGCGATGTTTGTCCGTTAACCGAACCTACTTGAAACAATGGCCCTCCAAAACCTCCAAAGCCATTACTCTCCTCTTGCGCAAAGCCTGTTGCTGCAACAAGGCTTATACATAATGATAATACTATTTTTTTCATCTGCTTGTTGTTTATCTGTCTATTAATAAAGTAGTTTATTTTATAAACCTTATGTTTAAAAAAAATGCCTGAATGCGCTAAAAGAGAGGTAACACCAAAAATATTATGGCTCTAAATACCTCTTTAAATCAGCAACATACTGTTCAAATGCCAATAACCCTTTTTCGGTAAGCTTTACAGTTGTTAAGGGGTAATTGTTTTTAAACGATTTTAAAACCATGATATACTCTGCGCTTTCCAATTTTTTGATTTGCACGCTTAAATTACCGGCGGTTGCTTTTGTTCCATCTTTAATTTCGGTAAAATCCATTACCCTGTTTTTTACCAGCAATGATATAATTGCCAGCCTAAGCTGCGAGTGTAATATTGGATTTAGATTGTTATACATAATAAGCAAAGTGTTTTATAAAAAAATAAAAAGCAACTTTAAGATAAGGTTTTTATACAACTTTTTTTGAATACTTGTATTTAAGCAAGTAGCCCGGCACCAAATTGGTAGCCACAATTGCTATTATTGTCAACAATGTCCAATATTGGTAAGGTGTAAAAATGCTGACAAATGCCATTACATTGCATATAAAGCCTCCTATAATAAGTACATTAAGTCTTAATAGTGCGCCCGAAACAACCGTACCAACCGCAATTTGCGACAAAATTATAAACAGCAGCCAACCTCCGGCCTTTACAGGCATAAAAAAGGCAACCCCAAATATTGTAAATGAAATAATTATCCACGTATAGGCAAATACTTTACCGCTAAGAGGCATTGAGGTTTTGTTTTTTTGCCTGCCATAATAAATACCGGTAAAAATACCTCCAAACATCATTAAAAACCATGGGTAGTAACTATAACTGTATAATTCGGCTTGCAATAAAACAAACTGGCCAAATGCCGCAATAACAACAAGCCAGCCCCAAAAACGATAAATAAAACCATTTTCGCTAAACTGCAGCTTTTCTGTCTCGATCATCTCCTGAATAATTGCCAAACTTTCGTTAGGCGTAAAGTTATTTGTTTCCATATGCTTACTCTTTACAAATTTTAATAAAACTTCAAATTTATTCGACAAATATAAAGTAGTTTATTTTATAAACCTAATTTTTTGATAACTAATTTGAAAAAATGTTTTTCGCAACAAGCTATGGTACTGCCCACAGTACAACATTTGCTTGCAAATAAAACCCACAAGTGTGAAATTTAAAGTTTAGAATTACTCAATTTTGGTATAAATAAAGACACCTGTTTGTTGATAATAACCGGTTGTTTCTAATTAACCCTGCTAAATCACAAATAATCTAACGAGTCTCTGTCAATTTTAACAAAAGGTGCTACCGCCCGCTCGTAAATGCCGTGAATATAGGCAATAGCCATCCCGTAATTGGTTACGGGTATTCCGGCATCAATAGCAGGCTTTAACCTGCTTATTATCTGTTTGCGTGTAATCATGCAGCCACCGCACTGTATTACCATGGCATAATCGGTAATTTTGCCCGGAATGTTATTTAAACCCGAAACAACCTCGTACCCTAAATTTTTGCCTGTAAAATTGCTAAGCCAGCGGGGTATTTTAATACGCCCTATATCGTCGCACGAAACGTGGTGCGTGCACGATTCAAGTATCAATACCTTATCGCCATTATTGAGTTTTGAAAGATGGGGCGTACCTTTCAAATAATTTTGGAAATCGCCTTTATAGCGTGCCAGCACCGTGCTAAAACTTGTTAATGGAATATGCTCGGGCACCGATGCGCCTGCCTTTAAAAAAACCTGACTGTCGGTAATAACCAAAGCCGGTTCGGGCGATAGCCTTTTTAATAGCGTATCAACCTCGCGCTCTTTGCAAACAACCGCAACTGCATCGTTATCAAGAATATCGCGGATAGCCTGAACCTGCGGAAGTATCAGCCTGCCCTCGGGGGCCTCGGCATCAATTGGTGTAATCAGCAAAATCAAATCGCCTTGACTGATTATATCGCCAACAAGCGATTTTGACATATATGCCGTTTCGGGAATACCTTTACTGATTAGTGCTACCAACTCGTTGCGCGAAAAACCCTCAACGGTACTAAAGTTTATAGGCTCAATGTTGAATTGTAATTTAAGGTTTTCGGCCAAATCGTAATTGAGCTGCAAAATATCGGCTTTATTATGGATGGTTAAAAACGGCACATCATATTTTTTAAGCTCTGCGATAATCTTTTCCTCGGGCCCGCCAAATTCATTTTCAGTAAAAACCAACAAAGCAAAGTCGATGGTTTTTATCGCATCCATACTTTTTTGGATACGTTTTTTTCCCAAATCGCCCTCATCGTCAATTCCGGCAGTATCAATTACCACAACGGGACCAATACCGGGTATCTCCATGCTTTTTTTCACAGGGTCGGTGGTTGTTCCCGCAACATCGGAAACAATAGCAATTTCTTGGTTTGCCAAAAAGTTTATAAGCGAGCTTTTGCCGTTGTTCCTGCGTCCAAAAATACCAATATGAGGTTTCGAGTCTTTTCCCATTCTATAATTATTATGCTCAAAGTAAGCTAATATTTAGTATAAAAAAAATGATAAATATTGGATGATTAAAGAAAATTCTTAAAGTTGACCATCCCTGTGGCAGAGCCTCAAGGAATTCTTTTGATTAAAGTCGAAAGGTAGAATTAGGCTACATTGCCCTCAATTTCCTTACCATATTTTATAATTTCACTCACAATTGGATTTGATACATTAAAATCATTTTCCCTAAACGGATGTGGTTCAATTCTACTATCAATTTTACGTCTTAATCTCATTAAATCCAACTGTATATCTGTTAAGCTGCCATAATCTTTCAAAACAACAGCAATATCAATATCACTATCGTCATTAAAATTACCTTTTGCATAAGAACCAAAAAGTATGATTTTTATGTAATCATATTTTGATTTAACAGCATTAGCATATGTATTGGCAATGTTTATAGCATCCCTTTTATCCATGTCCTAATATTTTTAATATTACCAATCCAATATTGTGTGTAATCAAAATTACAAATCGAATAAAACTCTCGCTTGTAATCATCATATCTTGCATTTATATTAAATGATGTAATCTCGTCTAACCAATCTGCATATTCTTCTGAAAGCTCAACCTCTATCATTTCTGCCAACCTGTAAAGATTGTGAGTAAAAGGTGCGTGCTTTTTAAATCGTTTTACATAAAGGGCTTTTAGTAATTTTTCTGTTGATATGTGACCAAGGAATAGCGACCAGCTATATTTCTTTGAAGAAAATAAAGCTAACATTGTTTAAAAATCATCTTCCGACATGTCAATCCAATGTTTAACAATCTTATCTACATCAATATTCGAATTACTATCAGCCATCTCTACACTCTGTTTTCTGTTTTTTCAAAGATATGAATTTTTTAATCAATTAAGAACCTCGGTATCTGTTATACCCAATGCGGCCAAACATTACGTTGTGCTCAATTTACAAAAACGCTCCTACCTAAAAATTTTATACATTTGTATTTATAAGTGATGGAAATAGATACTCCTTCCGCTAAGGCGAAACAAGTATTTGTGGGCATAATTTTTTGCGCTTAGCAGCAAGCTGCATAAAACCTGCCCCGTTACACAACTTTGGCAGTCGAGTAAAACCCATAAGTGTAAGATTTAAACTATTCAAAAATTTAGATAGCTTAAGCACAAAAAAAATAAAACATGGTTAAAACAATTATCAGGTTAAAAGCTTTAATGTTAATAGCGGCATTAGTTTGCAGTACCTTTGTATTCTCTGCAAAAGGAGTAAAAAACAATAAAAATTCAATTAATGTTGAGAAAATAAAAAGCAAGTTTTTAGTGGCGCCATACTATATCAACGAGTATTCGATACTATCGGTAAGCAATAGGAATACCGATAGGAACAGCATTATTTATAAGCCAAACATAAGAGGAAGCTTAGGAGCAAAATTAGGGTATCGGTTTATTAGCTTTTCATTTGCATTTAGGCTGCCACAATCTGATTTGCAAGGCAATACCAAGGCAACCAAGATTGAGCTTAATATTCAAAAACGTATTTTTGGCTTTTCGATTTTTTATAGCAGCTACAAAGGCATGTACCTTAAAAACCCCGACGATTTTGGTATTAATTACGATGCCGGCTATCTGCTAAGGCCTGATATAAAATTGACGACCGTAGGCTTTCAGACCAATTTTATCTTTTCGAGGAAATTCTCAATCAATGCCGCTTTTGAACAAAACGAGCGACAAAAAGAATCGGCCGGCTCGTTTATGATTACCTTGGGCGACAGGTTTATGAATATTAAAGCCGACTCATCGTTTATTATTAGGCAAGAGCAACAATATTACGACGAAAGCAACGGTATTACCAATATAAACATAAACAACATAAAGTTTGCTCCCGGGGCGGGATACACCATGGTTTTTAATAACAATATAAGCTTAACCGCCATTGTTTTGGCAGGATTCGATTTGCAGATGAATATTTATAAGCAAACCAACGACTACAACTTTCGCTTAGGGTTGCCTTTTTTTATTCAAACCAAAACAGCATTCGGGTATAACGGCGACTTGTGGTTTGGCAATTTTATATACAATATTGAATACGGCAAGATAAAATTCCCCGACTCAAAATTTTCGACATTCTCGAACTATTTTAAGATAAGCATAGGCAGAAGGTTTGGGTGATGCCAACCCGTTGGGCATAATGCAGATATTTACTGGATTATCAATAAATGAGAAGTTTTTTTTGTAAATTTGTAATATGACAAATAAGTTGTAACATATTGATATTGAAATAGACAAATTGACTAATAGCATTGAAAATGCTATTACAGGTGATAGTTTTGAAACAGAAATTAATTTAATTAAAAAAGAAGAATTAAAATCAATAAAAAAAGGAAATGGATGGCTGTTTGATTGGAAATATGAATTTGAACAATCAGACAGAAGCATTTATAAACTCACATTAAAAGGAAATTTATCAATTGTTCAAGGCCTTATCAGTATAAGCGATTATAATGACCATATGTATATGCATTTAATAGAAAGTGCACCATTCAACAAAGGAAAAAGAAAAGTTTATATTGGAATACCTGGTAATTTAGTTGCATTTATTTGTAAGGTGTCTTGGGACAAAGGTTATGAAGGGATTATCTCTTTTATTTCTAAAACAAAGCTGATTGACCACTATGAAAAAATGTTAGGAGCAGTTCATGTAGGTGGACATAAGATGATTATATTTCCAAAAGAAGCACTACAATTGATTAATAAATATTATAAAGATTAAAGTTATGGGATATATAAGAGAGCCAGAGGGGATTGATTTTGTAGTAGATTCTAGACCCCTTAAAGATTGGGAAAAATCTAAGATTAGTGAGATTATTAAATACTACAAAAAAACAGGGAAAATTAAAAAGATTTTCATTCAGAATAAAAACAAAATGGAATTAGCATAAGACACTGTGTCATATACAAATACGTAACAAGGCGTAAATAAAACATCGTAATAATTTTATATGCAATCTCTTTAAAACTATCCTGCGCTGATTACCCCATCTATTATGGAATAGCTTTTTGTAACGTGCGCCATTACCTCGGGTTTTCGGCTAACCACAAAAACAATAGGTATAGTTTTACAAGCCTCAAAAATATAGTGTATATCCTCGTTGTCGAGCGAAGTAAATACCTCATCGAGGATTAAAACTTGAGGTTTTGTTACAACCGCCCTGAGAAAAGCCAGTTTCTGTTTTTGCCCCTCCGACAAATCAACACCATTTTTGCCGATTACCATTTGTAAATCGCCTTTTGAAGCCAATCCGATAAAAGCGGCAAAGTCGTTTTGTTGCCCCTCCGACAAGGCAACACCGCCATATACCAAATTGTCGTTTATTGAACCGTTTAAATAGCATGCGCCCGAATCGACATACTTTATTGCCTTGCGGATGCTTTTTAAAGTATAGCTGCAATAACTCGTGCCATTTATTAAAATATCGCCTTTTAAAGGTTTAAAAAAGCACGGCATCAGATTTAACAGTGTTGATTTGCCAACTCCTGTTTTTCCTGAAATACCTATAATATCGCCCCTTTTTGCAACAAACGAAACGCCTTTTAATACTTGCGCAGAATTCTGCTCATACGAAAAACAGACGTTTTTATATTCAATTTTTTCAATATCGGTTAATTTAATGCTATCCGATAATGAATCAATAACCTCTTCGGGCTCGTCTAACAGCTTAAATATTTTACGGGTGCTTACCAATGCAATATGCAGCTGCCCCCATGCCTGTGCTACTTTTTTTACCGGCTTATATAGTGTTTTAACAAGATACAGGTAAAAAACAATATCGCCCAACGAGGTGCTGCCATGGGTAATTTTATAGCTGTAAAATAGATAAACAACAGCGAGCAGCACCATTCCCAAAAGCTCGTTGGTGGGGTTTAACGAGTATTTTAATTTTATCAACTTCAGGTTGTACCTGTAATTATCGCTAACCAATTTTGAGAAAACCCTGCCCTCTTCATGCTCTTTTCCGTAACTTTTAACCAACTTGTAGCGGTTAATCCTCTCTTCAAGAAAAGCAGTATAATCGCCAACATTATCGGTTATACTTTTGCCTACGCGCTTTATTTTTCGGGTAATATATTCAATTAAAACAACCGACATGGGAAAAAACACTATTGTAAACAACGAGAGCTGCCAGCTCATAAAAAACATTACCGGAATAAATACCAAAACATAAACCGATGCCCGCGCCACCTCAATCAACAAATCAATTATCTCGTTAAGCATTGTAACATCAAAAGTAATGCGCGACACAACATCGCCTGTCCTGTTTTTGCTGAAAAAGGAGAATGGCAATTTTAAGACCTTTGTGTAAATATCCTGTTTAAAATTTTGGAGTATGCGCTGTGTAGCAGCATTCATAAAAACCCTGCGCAGATAATTAAAAAGCGCAAGCAAAAAGTACAACCCTATAAACACGGCACACAACAAAACCATGCCTTTAAAAATCTCATCGGGTCCGTGCAGTGTTGTTTTTATAATAGTCAGCTTTTCGTTGGCAAGGGGCAGTTTTATGCCATATTTTACCGGCAGCTTGGCAGCAGCATCGATACCCTCGGCAAACGAACCCGAAAATTTGTCAATAAGGTTTATTAGAAATTTCAGCAACGACCCCGTAAAAAGCTCAACCAAGCTCATAAGCAATGTTGCCAATACCCCAAGCAGTATTGTGCTTTTTTGCCTTATTATATATTTTGATAACCGTTTGGCCGTATTGTTCATTTTATAGTTGATTTGAGCATATGCAAC
>CAYQPP010000067.1:0-14343 GCA_964419235.1 uncultured Bacteroidales bacterium | reverse complement strand
CATTCCATATTTCAGGATTTCTGCTTGTATGGAAAATCGCAATTACCTGTATTACAATATCAACAATTCGATAGTAAATCGCAAATGGGAACTTCTTTACAACATATTTTCTTACATCTTTGTGAGCAACTGGAAAAGATTTTGGGTTTTACTTGATATTCTCAAAACCGAGGTTAATTCGCTTAAAGAAAGTGTCTGCAACTTTTGGGCTGTCCTCGTAATAAAATTCATATGATTTATCAAAGTCAACTTCTGCCTCATCTGATAATTCAATACTAAACGACTTTGTTTTCATATTTATTTTTAATCAAATCCCAATTCTTAAAAGTCGTTTCGCCCTTTTCTATTCTTTGCAGCCTTTTATCAAGCAAATCCTTATGCTCTGTTGGAAGTTCCTGCAATTCTTCTTTCACATTAACAATCTCAATGTAATCAATTTCTTTGATTAGATTAAGAAATGCAGCTATTTTACTCTGCTCCTTTATATTAACTGTAAGTTCCATATCAAATCATTTTAAACAAAGATACTGATTTAAAATGCGATTGTCGATTTTAGAAGCATTAAAGTTCTTAAATTCAACTCCGAATCAAATAATGTTGTTTGAATTTCAAAAAGGTAAATATTTTAAATCCTCATTATCACGCAAATCAAGTTCTTTGTTATTTTGCTCGTTGAAATGATTATTAGAATCTTTTTCTTCCTTTTGTTTTTCACTTATCCTTAATCCTAATTTAGTTGCGCTACGGCTTCTTGCATGCAGCACAACAATATTATATAGTGCTTGCACGAAAACTGTCAATTTTTACGAAATGGAATATTTTGTAGAATTCTCGTGCAAGCACTATATACAAATTAACCAATATTTTTTAACAAACTATATATCAGTAATTCTCAAAAAAACACAACTCTAATTAATCATTACTTTTCTCGAAATAGTTCTGTTACCCAAAATTATCTGCAGTTGATACAGCCCCTTAGAATAGCCCGAAACATTAAACGGTATCAAAAGGGTTTCATTGTTTTTATCTAAATTTTGCTGCATAATAACCTTGCCTTCAATATTCATCATAACAACCTTTACAGCTCCCTGATAATCGTCTGACACAAACTTTAGTTGAAATGTGCTTTGTGCCGGGTTTGGATAAAGTCTCAATCTCTCCGTTTCAAGTAAATTATCATCAACTCCGGTAATAACTGATATTTTATAGCTTAACGTATCAGTGCCACAATCATTTTCAACCTCTTGTACAACAGTATATTCGCCATAATCGTAAGTGTGGCTTGGTGCAATTTGTGTTGATGTAAAGCCATCGCCAAAATCCCAATCGTATTTATTGGCATACTGTGCCTCATCAACAAACTGAACTGTTTTATCATCTCTTTGGTACGAAAATCCTGCAATTGGTAGTGGGTCAACGGTTAAATATGCCGAATTTGAAACCTCTGAGCCGCAAATGTTAGACACCTCGCAAACAATATCGCCTTGGTGCTCGGGCTTAACAGAATCGATATAAAGAACATTTGCCCCTTCAAAAACTATGTTATCATCAATTTTCCAAATATAGTTTAATGCACCACCTGTGGCATTAACCAGTATTGCAACTCCTTTATCTTCACACACTTTTTTATTCTCAGGTTGATCTGTTATATGAGGGGTGTTTGCAACCACAACGGAAACCTCACGATAATTTGAGCATCCCAAATCATTAGTTAACGAAACTCTATATGTTGTTGATTTGGTTGGTGTATTTGTAACCACAGCATCGGAACCCAAACCGTCCGACCATAAAAATGTTCCTATTCCGGTTGCAGTCAAGGTAACTTCAGAACCACTACAAACTACCGTATCGCTTGCTAAAACCGAAAGCTCCGGCAATGCATTTAATGTTACCATAACTGTGTCAGACACAATTGTAAAATACGTATTTGATATTTTACAATAATACTTACCATCACTGTTTTCTTGTGCATTTTCAACCCTAAGCAATCCATTTGTGTTTTTCGATACTTTATTGCCATTACAATACCATTCATAGCTAAGCTCAAAGCCTTCGGCAACAGTATTCAACTCAAATAAATTTGACGGGCAAA
This sequence comes from uncultured Bacteroidales bacterium, assembly GCA_964419235.1. GTDB lineage: Bacteria > Bacteroidota > Bacteroidia > Bacteroidales > SZUA-534 > GH45. The sequence goes on along the minus strand of CAYQPP010000067.1, from coordinate 12,251 downwards.
CTGTTATTGGCTGAGGCTGGGTAACTATAACAGGATGAACGTAAACGCGAATATAGTTTTGTGCAGTTTTTACAGTAGTATTATTTTGATCAATTACTTCTAAGCTTACCGTTTTATTGCCCGATTTAGTATAATAAACCTCGTTTGGTGTCGTACCCTCATATGTTTGGGGAATTGCCCCTTCGCCAAAGTTCCATTTGTATGAGTAGTTGTTGTCAACGGTCTTGTTCTCAAAAAATATGGTATCGTTAATTTTTATTTTTGTTTTTGAACCTTTAAAAGCAGGGATAGGTAACGTATCAACACAAAACGAAACAGTATCGGCAACAGTAAACTCAGCACCTGAGCCCAATTGTTGGTTTGTGGTAATATTGGTAACTTCATAACTTCCGTTACCTTTAACACAACATATACCGTCGGCATCAACAATAATAAATTTATAACAGCCTGTGGCCAAGTAAAATTTTTCTGCAACATGGTACATACTGTCGTCAACATAAGTTGGCGAGCTATACAATATATCCTCTTCGCTATCAATTATTTTCCATGATGTTTGCGATGCCAATGAATCGGTTACCAAATCTAATTTTATTGCATTGGCCTCGGCAATACTGAATTTTGCCGATTGAACAGCATTTGTTAAAACAGAGCCGTTTGCACTTATCAACCTCAATTCAATTATATGGTTTCCGATACCTGCAGTAAATTTTGGCAGTGTTATGCCAACTGTTTCGTATGTAGCAATATTTAAATTGAATAAAGCTGTATCCTTAATATTATTATCAACTTTATACTCCACTTTTAGCGTATTCAACACATCGCTCCCAATATTTTTAACAGTAAAATTCGGCTCAATGGAATCGTTTGGTTGATATTGTGTTGTTGGTTTTAAAATCTCAATTATACGGGCACTATTAGCTGTTGTAATATTTTCCGAAAATAGTACCGATTCCCAGAGTCCCCTTCCGTAAGTTGATGCGCGCATAATATTATTTTCGGGGTTTGCATTATCATAGTAAATTTCAAGTTCGGTAACCTCAGCCGACACAGGCAATCCCTCACTATAATATATCCAATTTGTCATTGTTGCATCTTTAAAAAATACTCCTATATCGGTGCCAACATACAAACCTTCATTACTTGTAACATCGTAAACAATTGTATTCATGCTTACCCTTGGCAAATTTGCTGTAATTTTAAACCACGATGCCCCCATATTGGTTGATTTATACACCTGCGAATTTGCAACGGTAGCATAAACAATATTTTCATCATAAGGGTGTGCCTCGATATCTGTTGTCAATATACTCGGCAAATTTGACAACCTTGTCCATGTAGGACTTGTCGCGTTGGCGTTTGTTGTCCTAAAAACCTTATTGTCTTCGCGCGAAATATAAAGAATATCAGAATTTGCCGGCGAATTTTCAATAACAACAAAATTGTCTGAATTTGCAATGCTCGATGATATCTTTGTCCACGCAATATTGTAGCTTTGTGCATTGTTGGTCCTCCAAACATTTTTCATCCCTACATACATAACCTTAGGATTATCCTCATTTAAAACATATGGTGTAACCCATGCACCATCTTCGCTAATATTTTCGGTTACTTCACTATTAAAAGGTCCTCCGTTTGTTGACCTATAAATATTTCCATAATAAAATTCTGTGTATCGGTATTTTTCCTGTTCGTGGTCAAACAAACACTCCATTCCATCGCCACCCAACACAACACTCCAACTACCATTATCATTAAAGCTTGTTCCGTTGTCTTGGTTTCCGGCAAGTACCCAATTGCGTTTGGTTGCACTTTGCCCAATTTTATATATTTGCGAAATAGAAATCCCGTCCGAAATATTTATCCATGTCTCTCCACCATTATCGGTATAATACAAACCTCCATCATTTGCAGTATATAGCCTGTTGTTTAAAGGGTTAAAAGCCATATCGTGGTTATCGGCATGTACTGCAGGAGCTCCTTGTCCTACCCAATGGGCATTTATATGCCATCCTTCGCCATTATCAACAGATTTAAAAATATTTACACCACCCGAATAAATTTCTTCAGGTTTGTTTTGGTCAACTGCCATACACAAGTCGTACCATGCCTGGCCACGATTACCACTACCATTACTCGAATAATCCATAATATTGGGGGTGGTACTTTTTGTAGTAAACAACTCACCTTCATTTTCCGAAAAATATAGTGCCTTAAATGTCCTATAATTTGTAGCTAAAACATACAAATAATCAGGATTTGCCGGCGAAACACCAATAACTGCCCTCGACCAAGGTTGCAAACCTCTGCTTAGCTTACTCCACGATTCGCCATTATCTGTCGATTTGTATAATGACCCGCCTTTTACAGCATAAACCACATCAGGATTTAAAGGCTTAAATTCCATTGCTTTAGTGGTACCTGTTGTTTTTAAAGTCCATGTTTCGCCACCATCGGTGGTTTTATAAATACCTTTATCGGTAGCTGCCAAAACTGTTTCGGTATAATCAGGGTTTACAAGCAGTTTGTTTACAGTTGTGTTTCCCATAGTGTTATTTTTCTGCACCCATGTTGTACCGCCATCAATACTTTTATAAACACCTAAACCGGGGGCATCATCAGCATCACGGTCGCCTGTGCCAATATAAATAACATTCGGATTTTTCTGATTTATGGCTATTGCCGATACCCCAAGGGTAGGAAGCCTTTGTGTTGTTGTCTCCCATGTTTGTCCATTATTATATGAGCGCCAAAAACCACCCGATGGTGCACCAATATAAATAGTATTTTCGTTTACCGGATGAAAAGCTATTACATTTATCCTACCCAAGCCATTTGGCTGGCCTGTTTGTGAGTTTGGTAAATCAACAGGCCCCAACAATTTCCACTCTCCATAAGTTTTTTTACGATCTGTTTTGCTCATAAGCTTGTTATAAGCTTTTAAGTTTTTTGAATTTTCAGGTCTGTTCCCAAATTCATCAACACGGGTTCTCATAAAATTCTCCCATCGCTTAAATGGCTTATAACCACTACCTCGTGTAATTTCTCTGCCATCCCAATATTTTTCAAATGCTTTTTGAGTTTCAAAAAAGTTTGCATTATGATCTTGCATCATCTCAATCCAATAAGGAAAATCTGCGGTGTCTTTACTTGCCTTCTCACCTTCTGTTTGTGCAAAAACAGAAATACTCACTACTGCCAAAAAAGTTATAATAAATAATCTTCTCATAATAAATTATATATATGTTAATTTGTTTTTAATATCAAATTCTATTCCAATATTTTTTGAAGCTGCATAATTAATAAAAAACTCAATATTAATACTATATTCAATGCTGAAATAAATCATAAAATAATACCAAACATGCAGGTTTTTTCCCTATACTAAATTTTTACCCTGCATTAAAACACACAACCGGCATTTTGCCATTACAAAATAATGTCATTAGAGGAGTATTATAAGATATAATAGTTTAATGGTATGTTTCTATTTGTCAACAAACTTATAAATTAACTTGCGAATATTATGAATAGTCAAAAAAAAAATAACAATAGAGGTAGGGTTAATGATATTCTGCCTGTTTTATTAATATGTTATTGTAATATTTTACACTATTTTAATTATAACTGTAACTATTATGGAAAAAGAGATAAACCTTGGCTTATATCGCATACTTCGCAAATTAGGAGTTGGAAGAGAAGATATTAAACCCGAAACTCAATTTAAAAACGACCTATTTTTTGATGATATTGATTGGAACTGCTTTCTATTTTTTGTTGAAAGCAAATTTAATATTGCCATTTCAGATGAAGAACAATTACAACTACGTACTATAGAAAATTCAATTGATGTAATCGACAGACATTTACATCATGTTGAAGCTTGCTAGAACTTAGCTACATAATTCAAGTTTTAAAACCGGCAGGGATGCCGGTTTTTTTTTGCAACTTTTCTAAGTTGCCTTTTTATGATACTTACAATTAAACACTATGTTAAAACAAGGTACTATACTCATGCTATCTTAAAAAAAATAATTAATTTCAATTATCACACGAAAAAAATTGATATTCTTTAATTACTTCTAAAAAAACAGCTATTTTTGTCATTCTTGGAATATTTTACCATAAATAATTGTTTATATAATTGAAAATTAGAGAAATACACATAAATTATGAGCATAGTAGATAATTTCTTAACTAAATTCTTTGGCAACAAATCAGATAGGGACATTAAGGAAATCAACCCGTTTGTTGATTTAACCAATGCTGAGTTCCAAAAACTGTCACATTTATCAAATGATGAGTTAAGGGGAAAAACGCAAGAGGTAGAAAATCAGATATCAGCCTTTATCGAAAACGAAAAAAACGAAATAAAAGCTTTAAGAGAGAAGCTTAAATCAGAAAATATTGAGATAAACGAGCGCGAAGAGATTTATGGCAGTATTGATAATATTGAAACAACCATTGATGAAAAGATTGAAGAAGTTTTAAATACCGTTTTGCCTACCGCATTTGCAATTATTAAAGAGACTGCCCGCAGGTTTAAAGAGAACGACTCTATTGAGGTTACAGCTACCGAATTCGACAAAGACCTTGCCGCCCAGCGGGATAGCATTGAAATTGTTGGCGATAAAGCCATATGGTACAATAAATGGATTGCCGGAGGCACCGAAATTACTTGGGACATGGTACATTACGATGTTCAGCTTATTGGAGGTGTTGTACTTCATAAAGGCAGAATTGCCGAAATGGCAACCGGTGAAGGAAAAACACTTGTAGCCACACTACCGGTTTTTCTAAACGCGCTTACCCACCGTGGCGTACATCTGGTAACAGTAAACGACTACCTTGCAAAAAGAGATGCCGAATGGATGGGGCCGCTATATGAATTCCACGGGCTGTCGGTTGATTGTATCGACAAGCACCAACCAAATTCCGACGACCGCAGAAAAGCATACAAAGCCGATATAACCTTTGGCACAAACAACGAATTTGGTTTTGATTATCTACGCGACAATATGGCCTTAAGCCCCGACGACTTGGTGCAACGCAGACACAACTACTCCATTGTTGACGAGGTTGACTCGGTGTTGATTGATGATGCACGTACACCATTAATTATATCGGGCCCCGTGCCAAAAGGCGACAACCAGCTTTTTGAAGAACTGAAACCAAAAATACAAAAACTATATCAGGCACAGCGCACATTGGTAACCGGCATTTTGTCGGAGTGTAAAAAGCTTATTGCTGAAGGAAAAAAAGACGAAGGGGGGCTTTTACTGCTAAGGGCACATAAAGGGTTGCCAAAAAACAAGGCCATAATTAAATACCTTAGCGAGCCGGGTATTAAAGTTTTGATGCAAAAAACCGAAAACTTTTACATGCAAGAGAAAAATAAAAACATGTATAAAGTTACCGACGACCTGTTTTTTGTTATTGAAGAATCGCAAAATTCGATTGAGCTTACCGACAAAGGTATCGATTTAATATCAACCGATGCTGAAGACCACAGCTTTTTTGTGCTGCCCGACATTGGAGCCGAAATAGCCGATTTGGAAAAAATGGAGCTAAGCCCCAACGAAAAAATGAAGAAAAAAGACCAAATGCTTCAAAATTACGCCATAAAATCGGAACGGGTACACACTATAAACCAACTACTTAAAGCATATGCCATGTTCGAAAAAGATGTGGAATATGTAGTAATCGACAATAAAGTAAAAATTGTTGACGAGCAAACAGGGCGTATTATGGAAGGCCGCCGATACTCCGACGGGCTGCATCAAGCAATTGAAGCAAAAGAGGTTGTTAAAATTGAGGCTGCAACACAAACATTTGCCACAATAACACTCCAAAACTATTTTAGAATGTACAACAAGCTCTCGGGTATGACAGGTACAGCCGAAACTGAAGCCGGAGAATTGTGGGACATTTATAAATTAGACGTGGTGGTAATACCTACAAACCGCCCAATTGTACGCAAAGACGAAGAAGACCTTGTTTATAAAACAACACGCGAAAAATATAATGCCGTAATTGAAGAGATAGTAAATCTGGTTAATAATAATCGACCGGTATTGGTAGGAACAACCTCTGTTGAAGTGTCGGAGTTGTTGGCGCGAATGTTAAAAATAAGAGGCATTAAACACAATGTGCTGAACGCAAAACTGCATCAGCGCGAAGCTGACATTGTAGCCGAAGCAGGAAAGGCTAAAACCGTAACCATTGCCACAAACATGGCAGGTAGGGGTACCGACATAAAACTTACCGATGAGGTGAAGCTTGCCGGAGGTTTAGCAATACTTGGTACCGAAAGGCACGAATCGAGACGAGTTGACCGCCAGTTGCGTGGCCGTGCAGGACGTCAAGGAGACCCCGGATCGTCGCAGTTTTTTGTAACATTAGAAGATAACCTGATGCGCCTGTTTGGCTCAGAAAGAATTGCAGGATTGATGGATAAAATGGGACTGAAAGATGGCGAGGTAATACAGCACTCAATGATTTCAAAATCAATTGAAAGGGCTCAAAAAAAGGTTGAAGAGAATAACTTTGGGATACGTAAGCGATTGCTTGAATATGATGATGTAATGAACAACCAGCGCGAAGTTATCTACAAACGCCGTAAACATGCACTTTTTGGAGAGAGGCTGAGGGTTGATATTGCAAACAATATTTATGATGTTTGCGAAAACCTTATTGATGAATTCCAAGCAGTTAACGACTTTGAGGGATTTAAACTCGAATGTATAAGAACCTTATCGGTTGATGTGCCGTTTGTTGAAGATGAGTTTCAGAAAGAAAACCTAAACACACTTACCGAAAAGCTTTACCAAAACGTTTTGGATACCTATAAACGTAAATCGGAATTGATTCAACAAAAGGTTTACCCCGTAATAAAAAATGTTTATGAAAAACAGGGGCAAACATATGAAAATATTGTAATACCAATTACCGACGGGCAAAAAACATACAATATTGTTACAAACCTTAAAAACGCCTACGAATCGGAAGGAAAAGACCTTGTACTTACAATTGAAAAATCAATAAGTTTGTTAACAATTGATGAGGCTTGGAAAGAACACCTGCGCGAAATGGACGACTTAAAACAATCGGTGCAGAACGCAACATATGAACAAAAAGACCCGCTTTTAATTTATAAATTTGAATCGTTTGAGCTGTTTAAAACAATGATTGACAGGATAAACCGCGAGCTGGTTTCAATATTAATGAAGGGTAATATTCCTGTACAAGACCCAAATCAAGTAAAACAAGCAGAGCAACGCCGCAAACTTGACATGAGCAAATTTAACACATCACGCACCGACGACACAGGAAGCGGACCTGACGAACAAAAGAAAAAGGTGCAGCCAATAAGGGTTGAGAAAAAAGTTGGCAGAAACGACCCATGCCCTTGTGGAAGCGGTAAAAAATATAAACAATGCCACGGTAAAGAAGTTTAATTAGAGCCTATACATAAAGTCAGCCTTTTTGAAATAAAAAAAATAAAAAAGCCCTGAAAGGGCGTAATATCATAGCATGGGGCAACGCCCCATGTATAAATAGCAGTAAAATTTTAGCGTTCTACGCAGTAAAACTAATTTGAAAAGTAGAATATGCTTAGAACGCAATTAATGAGATTTATTAAGTTTATAACACTAATTAAATTGGGGTTGAGTTGTTGACAGAATGCTTATAAATATTATGAACAAAGAAAAAAAATACAATAAGTTAAAACTAAAATTGAGCAAGTGGATATTATTTAGGCAGCTAAAAAATAGTGATAGATATCCAAAAACATGCTCATTAGAAAAAGCATCAACCGTTGGTGTAACTTTTGTAGCAACATCGCCAAAGCAACTCGACGAAGTCAAAAATATAGTTAAAGAACTAAATTCAAAAGGGTTAAAAACCATTACACTCGGATATATACCCGAAAAAAAGCCCAATGAATACTACTTAAGCGAAAAAACCTTCAACATGTTCTACGACAAAGAACTCGATATGCTTTTCCGCCCAAAAAATAGTGCAGCCATTGAGTTTCAAGAAACTGAATTTGATATTCTTATTGACCTTGGTAGCAACTCATACTACCCTATGCTAATGCTACTTACCAAATCAAAAGCACATTTTAAAGTGGGCAAATTCAATAAAAACAGTCTGTTCGATTTAATGATTGATGTTAAAGGCTCGAATGATTTAAAATACTATTTTGATCAGGTGGTACATTATTTATCAAAATTCAATTAATTTTTATCATGGACAATTCAAAATTCAAAGGTACAGGCGTTGCAATCATAACCCCTTTTAGAACCGATAAAAGCATTGATTTTAATGCACTCGGAAAACTCGTTGATTTTCAGATTGACAACGGTACAAATTTTCTTGTAGCCCTTGGCACAACCAGCGAGGCTGCAACTTTATCCATTGATGAAAAACAGGCCGTTATCGACTTTATTATTGAAGCAAACAACAAACGCGTTCCTTTGGTTGTAGGCTGTGGCGGAAATAATACTGCCGAAATAATTAAATATATGCGGGAACACTCAAAAACCGGTATTGATGCACTTTTATCAGTAGCTCCATATTACAACAAACCAAACCAAACAGGACTGTTTGAGCATTTTAAAGCTTTAGCCAACACAACCAGCCTGCCAATTATTTTATATAATGTACCAAGCAGAACCGGAGTAAATATAAGCGCCGAGACAACCATAAAACTTGCAAAAAAATTCAAAAACATTATTGCGGTTAAAGAGGCATCGGGCAATTTTGACCAAGTAATGCAAATAGTTAAAAACAAACCCAAAGATTTTTTAGTGCTCTCGGGCGATGATGGCACAACCCTACCGCTTATATCATTGGGGTTTGACGGAGTAATTTCGGTAATTGCAAATGCCTACCCCGCCCAATTTTCAAAAATGGTACAGCTATCGCTACAAGGCAAGTTTAACCAAGCACGGGTTATTCATTATAAATTAATTGACATAATAAACACCATGTTTGCAGAGGGCAACCCTGCAGGGGTAAAAGCCTACATGAAACATTTGGGGCTAATTGAAAACAGCCTGCGCCTGCCTTTGGTTCCCGTTAGCAGTAAACTCGAATCGAAAATAAAAACCCTTGCCGACAACCTTTAATTGTATAAAATTAACACCCTGATAAATCAGAGCAAATATGGCAAAATATTATACTACCCTAAAAATTAGGGGAGGATATATGAAACCCCGAGGCAAAGCCTATAGTAATTCTTTTGATTAAGATAAGATGCTAACTTCATGCTAAAATAATATATTTAAAGTGGGTAAATGCACTAAATATAATAAAACAAATATTGGCAAAACCTTTTGTTTTACCCTTTTAAAAGAAATAGTACTGCCCGACAACCCCGCCGTTTTTTATATAATTAGCGACAACAACAACTGCAAATTTACTATACCCAAAAACTATTATGCACATTATGAATTTGATATAGGGCAAAAAATTGAGTGCCGGCTCGACAAAATAAATTGCAGCGGACATCTATTTTTTGAACCCAAAAATCCGCATTATAACGAAAAAACAATTTATAACTTTAAGTTTGTTGAGTTTAAGGATATTAAAAACAACCTTGGCTTTAATGAACAAATTGCGGTTGTAACTGATTTTTACGGTAAAAAACAGTGGATACGCAATGCACAAAATATTAAACCAACAGGCAATTATATAAAGGCTGTTGTTGCATATATAAAAAAGGGGAGGTTGTTTTTGCTACCCGAATCATCATATAAAAAAATACTTACCCCACACAAAACCTTCGACTTTAAAATTGTTGGAAAAACCAAGCTTGAGCGGTTTGGTAATACATATATTTTAAACGATAAATTTGGCAATACCCATGTTTTGCCTATGCAATACTATCAAAACTTTAACTTAAAAAATAGTGTTTGGTTTAAAGGTATAGTTAACAAACTCAGCTCAAAGGGGTTTTTATATATTGAGCCTTTGCACCCAAAATACACAATAGGCAGAACCTACCGTTTTAAAGTTATAAACACCATTACCGATAATAACACAAATCATGTTTTTGTTGAAGATTGCCACAACAACCTGATAAAAACCTCAAGCGCAAACTTTACAGTAAAAACCGACGAAAAGGTTATGTGCCGCGTAATCGGGTTAAAAAAAGGAAAACCTATACTGTCTGAAATATTATTGCAATAAAAAAATACATACCTAATCAGTTATATACCTATTAATAATAGCTTCAGATTCTCAGGCTGTTAACCCGAAAAATTCGGGACTTATTTATTGAGAAACATTAGTTCTTTGCTTATCAACGTGTTGGCTCTCGTTTATAAAAAATTTAATACTCCAAAAATGAGAGTAAAATATTTTGCAAAATATAATGTAACTATTTAAATGCCAACACTTACAGCAAACAGTTAACATTTTCTTATGAATAATGCAGGTCAATAAGCGGTGTTACACGCAAGTTAATTACCCAACCTCAAAATCAATCCACCTGTAAAATCCCCTGCAATCAATGGTATCCTAAAACTTGCGCCACCGCTGGCACCACCTGAACCAATACCTACAAACAATCCATTAAATTCCATAGGCATCAACAAACGCGCTTGTAGCCTAATGCCAATTCTATCACTCAAAAACAACTTAACGCCTGCTCCTATCGTGGCACCAAAACGCCATGCATCGCTAATTGTAACGAAACTTCCGTCGCCGTCTAAATCCATAGGCTCTTTCGGGTGAAACCTAACAGCCCCAAGCGTAACAATACCAAAAGGCTTAACTTTTTCATGAACATCTAACTGGTGCAATGGCCCAACCTGATAATACTCAACTGCCATTTCTGTTGGCGTTGTACCTATAATCCCGTTTCGGGCATAACTGAATTTTGTATCATTCCTATTGTACATAAATTCAAAAAAAGTATCATGAAAGCCCTGCACACTCAATATGCCACCATAATTCGCATTATCGTCCACCGGATAATCGCCATAATATGTTTTTATCTTGCCGTTTAGCACATACCCGCCAAAACCTGTAATCTCAACTTGCTTTTGCGAAAACACCCCTGCCGAAAAGCTGATGGCCATTAAAATCGTAAATAACTTTTTCATAATCTGATTATAATTTTACTGTTTTATATTTTGTTTCAATAATACATATCCGCCATCGCCCTACTCCTATTATTTAGGAAGCCGGTTTGTTTTTTTATAGAGTTATGCATTTAAGTCGTACCTTAATTTACAAAAGTCAAATTGTCCTATCTATACCAAATACAAATCATCTAATCAAAACTTTGAGAACTAAATGGGCAATCTTATTTTTTATGCTTTTAGCAACTAATTGCCTGCCATTTTAAGCAGGTTTATATCCAAACAAATCTGATTAAGTTATGTTTAAAACAGAATCAGTTTTATTGAAAAAAGCAGGATTACCGCAAACAAAAACCAGCGTACAAAACCGGCGCCTTTTTTTATGGCAAACCTTGAGGCTACTATCCCGCCAAAAACATTTCCTATTGCCGATATTAACCCCAACCTGTAATCAACTTGATTGTTCAATATAAAAACCCCCAATGCAAACGGGCTATACAGCAAAACAATAAAAACCTTTAATGCATTTGCCTTAATTAAATCATATCCGGCATTTACTACCAATATGGCCAATAAAAAAATACCAACCCCAATATGTATAAAACCGCCATAAACACCAACTGCAAAAAACAGTAATGCCTGCTTCAATGTAAATTTCCTGTTTATCTTTTCAATCTGCTCTTTTAGCCAAACCTTTGGGTCGTAAAAAACCGATAATAGCATAATAACCATCACAACGCCCAAAACCTTTTCAAATACCTTTTGGTTTATTTGCGTTGCAATTTGCGCCCCCAAAACAGTGCCAAGTATTACAGGTATTGCCAAAACCAACCCTTTTTTCATATTCAACCTACCACCTTTATAAAAAATTGCCGAAGCCGAAAAAGTCTGCATAATAACACCAAACCTTATGGTGCCGTTTGCTATATTGGCGGGCAGGCCAAGCAACATAAATAGCGAATAGGTAATTACCGTTCCCGAGCCGGCAATTGTATTTATAATACCTACCATAAAACCGGCAATTATTAGCGCAGCAATAACCGGCCAAGTTAAATCAACAAGGCCTGTTTCAGCATTTATTACAAAATAACCGGTAACAGTTTCCCACATAAAAGTTTAAAAAAGAATCCTGCCAGCTTTTATTGGCAGGATTATTATTAT
>CAYQPP010000066.1:5976-14409 GCA_964419235.1 uncultured Bacteroidales bacterium | reverse complement strand
AAATAATTCCTCTTTAAAGAGGGAAACAGATACTTCTCTTAACTACAACAATATTGAAAGGTATTGCATAATTAATGTAACATGTTTATTACTAACATATTTAGCCTTTCTGTTTTCAGAGAGGCTTTTTTATTTACTGTTTGAATATTCAAAAAAGCACCTGCCCTTATCGGAATTGAGCTTCAGAAAAAAGAAAACTTTGGGAAACTGCTCGAAAACTTAAATACTAAAGGCTTTGGTTATGAGTATATAAACGACAACCCCAACCTGTTTCAATATTTGGTATAATTATTTTACTATTGCGTTTGATAATGATGTTAATGAACTACTAAATTTTAAGCCATATTTTTGGGCATTTGCCACACTAAGCTCAAACTTAAGTTTATTGTCGCGTATAACAAAATTTATCATAGACCCACGTTTAGTGGCTCCTTCGGTTTCAGTAATAATTAACGAGTTTTTACCATTTAATTTTTGTTTTATCAATTCGGCATTTCTCGGAAAACTTTGGCTATTTGAAAAATAAAGAATCTGACAGTCGGTTATATCATCAACTTTTTTAAACTCCTTAACAACAATATTTTGATAGCCAAATTTTTTGCTTACTGTTTGTGCTTTTAAATTGTCTAACACCTGTTTATTACGTAGTATGCCTATAACAAAATCGCCCTGCTTTGCAGCCTCGGGCCACCCAATGTAGCGAATAAAATTTAAGGTAAACATAGCCTTATACTTGGCTGTTTGCGCATCTTGAGCATAAACAACCCCACTTGAAACCATTAATATAATAATAAATATCTTTTTCATCCCCTTATGGTTTATAATTACTAATCTAAAAAGATTAACATCCTAATTAACCTTAATTCCGCAACTGTCAGGGTTAATTGCTTGATAACCACGGCATGAGTTCTTTTTGAAAGGCTCACATTTTATTATTATGGATATCTTTAAATCAACAACTCACACCGTAACCCCCAAAAAAACGAGACAAGCTTTGCGAATTTAAGAATTAATAATATTGTTCAACCTATAATATCCCCTTTAATATCAATAAAGATAAGGTAAAAATAATAAAAACAAACAGATTTAATAAAATGAAAGTATATTTGTAACAAATTAACACCTTATTAAATGGGACAATCGAATTTTATTGATTACGTAAAAATATATGTCAGAAGTGGTAATGGAGGAGCGGGCTCATCGCACATGCGACGCGAAAAGTATATTCCAAAGGGTGGTCCCGACGGTGGTGATGGCGGTCGCGGAGGCAATATAATAATACGCGGGAATAAGCAATTATGGACTTTGCTGCATTTAAAGTTTAAAAAGCACATTTTTGCCGAAGACGGAGCTTCGGGTGCAGGCGCATTAAAATCGGGGGCAGAGGGTAAAGATATTATTTTAGAAGTACCATTAGGAACGGTAATAAAAGAGCCTGAGACTTACAAAGAACTTTTTGAGATTACCGAACACAACCAAGAAATAATTATAATGAAAGGCGGAAAAGGGGGGCTGGGCAACAACCATTTTAAAACCCCCACAAACCAAACCCCGCGTTATGCACAACCCGGCGAGGAGCTTGAAGAGGGGTGGCGCATTCTTGAATTAAAATTATTGGCAGACGTTGGTCTTGTCGGTTTTCCAAATGCCGGTAAATCAACCCTACTGTCGGTTGTTTCGGCAGCTAAACCAAAAATTGCCGATTATGCTTTTACCACATTAGTGCCAAATTTAGGAATTGTTGCTTATCGCGACCACAGGTCGTTTGTTATGGCCGATATTCCCGGTATTATTGAAGGAGCCCACGATGGCAAAGGATTAGGCTTAAGGTTTTTGCGCCATATCGAACGTAATTCAATGCTCCTTTTTTTGATACCTGCCGATAGCGATAATATTAATAATGAGTATAACGTACTTATTAACGAATTAAAATTATATAACCCCGAACTCTTAGACAAAAAAAGGATTCTTGCAATTTCAAAATCAGACATGCTTGATGATGAATTAAAAGATGAGATAAAACAAGATTTACCCGATATTCCTTATATATTTATTTCGTCGGTAGCGCAAACAGGGCTAAACGAACTTAAAGATTTAATTTGGAATGCATTAAATGAGTAAATAATCTATTTACTTATTGTTATAATACCACCCAGAGAGTGGTGTTACGGCTTATTAATAAAATCAGATACCCTTTTTAACATCTCGACAGGCTCTGTAACTCCCGATGATAATTTCTCCATTGGACAAACATCTGATTTGTCGCGGTTTTTAATTGATACAACAACTTTTTCATATTCGATGGCAATACAATGTTTTTTACAAACCTCAATAGCCGAAAAAGTAGTTAAACAGGTATAAACAGAGGTTATCCCGCCATAAACAGCAAGTAATGCCGCAGCTTTCCCTATTACCTTGTCGGCAACCGATGCCCCTTGTGATAAACCTTTGTTTGTTGTTACGCCCAAATACATAGGTTTTATGCCCCGCTCGGCTGAAACCAGTTTTTTATCGGCATTTACCAAAACAAAAGTTAATTTTTCGTTTAAAAACTGCTTTTTTGCCTTTTCAATATCTTTCATTACAAACAAACATATTTAATTCATGCTAAATTAACTATTAAATTACTATGTTTATAATCGTTAAAAACTTACAGTACTATAATTTTGGTTTAAGTTATTAATTGATTTCTCAAGATGCCTGACAAAATTATTTTAGGAATTGACCCCGGAACAATTATAATGGGGTATGGAGTAATAAAAATAGTTAATAAAACACCCGAGCTAATAACAATGGGTGTTGTTAATATGAAAAAATTTTCCGACCCATACCTAAAATTATCACATATTTATAAGCGTACTATTGGGTTAATCGATTCATATAACCCCGATGAGCTTGCTATTGAGGCTCCTTTTTTTGGAAAAAATGTGCAATCGATGTTAAAACTCGGTAGGGCTCAAGGGGTGGCGATAGCTGCTGCCATATCGCGCGAAATACCAATTTTTGAGTATGCCCCTTTAAAAATAAAAATGTCGATTACAGGCAGTGGCAGCGCCTCAAAAGAGCAGGTGGCAAAAATGCTTCAACACACATTGCATTTTAAAGAGATACCAAAAGACCTTGATGCTACCGATGGGCTGGCAGCCGCAGTTTGTCATTTTTACCAAAACAAACCAACGGGTACAAAAAAATCATATAATAGTTGGAAAGATTTTATCAACAAAAATCCCGATAGGACTAATTGAGCAGTGCCTATAAATTTGCCTTTATCGATTCGGCAATGGCATTAAACTCATCATCTGATAATTTTAATTTTGGGTTTGAGAACCTAACATCGCTTTCGGCATCCATGGGTATAAGATGAATATGCGCATGCGGCACCTCTAAACCAAGAACAATAACCGCCACCCTTTTGCAGGTAATGGTTTTATCTAATGCCTTGGCTATTTTTTGTGAAAAAATATGTAACCCTGCCAATTCATCGGGTAATAAATCAAAAATATAATCAACCTCCCTTTTCGGAATTACCAACGTATGCCCTTTTTTTAAGGGATTAATATCAAGAAAAGCATAAAAATCATCATCTTCGGCAATTTTATAACTTGGTATTTTACCTGCCGCTATTTGTGAAAATATTGATGCCATAGCAATTAATTTAAAGGTTTTATCTCTAAAATCTCAAACTCCATAGTACCTGAAGGAACAGTAACATCAACCTTATCGCCAACCTTTTTTCCCAATAATCCTTTTGCTATTGGTGTGTTTATTGAAATTTTACCGCTCTTTAAATCAGCCTCGCTTTCAGAAACGATGCCATACTCCATTTCGGCACCATTTTTTAAATTTTTTATTCTTACTTTCGCCAATATCTGAACTGTCGAAAAATCTAATGTTGATTCGTCAATTACCCTTGAATATCTTATAACCTCCTCTAATTGCGAAATTTTTAATTCAAGCAAACCTTGTGCCTCTTTGGCTGCATCGTACTCTGCATTTTCCGACAAATCGCCCTTATCGCGTGCATCGGCAATTGCTTGCGATATTTGCGGCCTTTCAACCCTTTTTAAATGGTCAATCTCGGCAACTAATTTCTTCAACCCCTCATTGGTAACATATGACAATTTACTCATGATTACACTCTTAATTCTTCAATATTAATTAAATGAAAAAAGAATCCTGCGTAAACGCAGGACTCTTCTAAATATTTAACAAAGATAATATTTTTTATAGATTCACTCGTATTCCAATACTATGAATTCCATTAAATGGGTCGGTATCGCGGTATGAATAGTCAACGGCAAAAGTTTTATCTCCGCCTTTTTTAAATGGTACTTCAAATGAAAAACCCGCTGTCAATCCGGTTAAAGCCGTTGTGCGCTCGCTTTCATTAGTTATGCCATCTTCATAAATATAACCGCCACGTAGTATAAGCATGTTACGGAAACTATATTGTAAGCCACCATGAAATTGGTTTTTTGAAAACGAATTTTCAGTAAATGCGCCCATTACGGTTAATTCGTGCATTTCACCAAAATCCCAATCGTACGACATACCAAGCTTAATAAGCGAAGGCAATTCGTATTCAACCGACCTGTTTTCCATGGTATTAATATAACTACCATCAACACTGGCTCTAACTGACATTCCATCGCCACTCATGCTCATTGTCGGGCCAACGTTCTTCATGGTTACACCAAATTTTATTTGCTCTCGGCTACCTGTTATATATTGCAAACCTGCATCAAAAGCTACGCCAGATGCCGAAAGGTTACCAATGCTCTCGTTAATAACTTTTACGGTAACGCCACCAAAAATACTATTTGAAAATTCCTTTGCATATGAAACTCCAATGTTTGTATAATTTGGATGAAAAGTTGAACCATCGCCATCGGGCTTTGCTTCGGTAGTTTTTATTATTTCACCCCAATCAATCGACATTACCGATAAAGACAAAACACCTGCATCGCCAACTTTTTGCGACAACCCAAATGCATTTACATGAACGCCTGCACCGCTTAACCAATTTGTATTTGTAAATACTAATTGCGTTTTATTCAAATGTGCACTACCGGCAACATTAATAAACACGCCTTCAAAACCTGTAATACTTGCAATGTTTGCATCTCCTAAGGCGCTTGATCGTGCCCACGGATTAATTAACAGTTCGCTAGCACCTGCTTGTCCAATCCGTTGCTCATTTCCTGCAAATGCAACGGAAACAAACAAAACAGTAATTAATGTTAAACCTACAAGTTGTTTTATATGCTTTTTCATAATTATCTTTTTATTTTCTTTTAGTAATTATATAAAAACTTAAAATGCATTTAAGTCAACAGGTCTTAATGAACCAAACCACTTAACAATTTTCTCACCTAACTCAGGTGATTTTATATGAATAATATACATTCCACTCGCTATTGAAATTCCGTATTGATTTTTCAAATCCCATAATATGTATGAGTTTGAATTATCCTTATCAAACTTACGAATAAGTCCTCCGTTAGAATTATATATTGATATTATACAACGCTCGGGCAAATTGATAATTTTTACTGTATTATCTAATTGGTTTGTTTCATATTCAGATGCTCCATAATATGGATTTGGTACAATTCCAACTTTATCAAGAGCTGAACTTCCATAACCATTTTGGTTGCCCTTTTCAGAACTTAATTCGCTTGTGCTAAATGTATAAAGCGGGAAATTGTCATTTTCAGGATTTTGTTTTTCTGACCTTCCAATGTTTACCATATATGGATTTGATACTCTAATTTTAATTGTAATATCATTATCGGGCATCGACTCTAAATCCCAAAACTCATTGCCAGGGGTTGTCATAGGTATTGATGTCCATGCACAATGCTTCCAAATAAGCATTTCCTTTTTATTCTTAACATTATTCGGGATTCCTGAATTTTCTCTAAGTTCTGAAAGGTTGTCATATAATGTTTTTCCCATATCGTACGATGGCATTGTAAGAGAATAACTATTAAGTCCGATTGCCGAATACTCGCTAGTATCATTATGGCCAACAACATAAATATAATGCTTACCCCCAAAGTAAGGCAAACCTACTCTACCTCCTGAATTTTCAAAAAGTCCATTACCATATTTTGATGTCGGGTTCCATAGCATATCGTTTCCGTTTTCACCAACAAGCCAACTATCTTCACCAAACATCATGTTTAACCTTTCGCCTGTTTCAACATCAATAGCATAGCCCGGGAACCAACTCATACCGACTGCCCCAATATAATTAGGTGCATCAATATTTGAGTTATCATCGGGATCACCAATATTAGCTGAAACTCCCTCTTTATTTTTCGACGGAGCTTCTCGTAAATGAAAACGTAAAGCACCACCTTCTGAAAGGCTGTTAGTTTTACCTCCATAATCATTTTCGGCCATTTCAATTACCGGACAGCGTGTCCATAAATCTTTATTCTTTGTAATTACTATATTAACACTTGGTAACCTGTAAACATCAAATTCTGTTGATGTTGGTTTCGATTTTTTATTCAAGTTTCCAAATTGTATTCCAGAAGTAAATACATAAGGTGCCCACGTACCATTCAATATTTTCTCATAAACTTGATCTGGGTCAACTTCTGGATAATCGCCATAACCAATAGTATCTCCCTCTGCCATAGTTTGTTTGCCTGTTCTTATCCAGTTGTAAGGCGTATTGCCATCAATATTAGGAACAAATGTTAACCATGGCAACAAATCCTCTTTAAAAGAGATTTCGGCAGTTTGAAAGCCATTGTTTTTATTGTTTTTCTCTTCAAATTTTTGAAGCCTACCCTGCCCCGGATAATCAGTTTGCTCAATGGTAATTGATAAACCTAATTCCGGAATTATTTTTTCATCAGCATATCTTATCCATGAATCAGAAGTATAATAATGAGTTACACCATTTAATTCATACGACAGCTCCCATTTTGTATTATAAATTAATCCTGTTCCTTTATAATAACCAGAATTATCGGTACTGTTGTAATATCCATTAAAATCAATTGAATCTTTAATTAGATGTAAAGTAAATTCTGTGCCAATAACATTTATTGGGTCGATTACTTTTACATTAACCGGTCCAAAATTCTTTTTATAAACTAACTCATCGGCTTTAAAAGGATAGCTGGTTTTCGATAAGATATTTTCAATTGTTTCGTCAGACAGATCTAAAATATTATCGCCATTTCCTTTACCTTCGTGTACTGTAATAATAGGCACATCGCCAAAATTACTATTTAACTTTGTTCCTCCATTTAATGCATCTGTTGAATGGGGTATTGCGATTTTAACTCTAATATTATTCCTACCAGCTAAATATGGTTTTGTCTGGTTTCCTATTGAACCTTCATCTACTGAATTGTAATGATTAAAATCGTTATGTGAGTATGCTACTGCAACATAATAATACTCCTTATAATTAACAAGCCCTGCTGATACTCCAACACTAAAAGCACTTTCAGTTAATTCAAAAGAGTGTACTATTCCATCATCAAGTCCATTTACCATTTCAACAGGGTGAGCTGCCATTAAATCATTATCCCAAACATAATTTACAATTTGAGTAATACCATCTTTAACATCACATTGAAATACCTGACGGGCTTTGTTTTTGTCGGTAATTTCACCCATAGTTACAGTTTTATCTTTTAATTGATAAACCTGATAACCCTGAAAATTATAATACTTATCGCCAGCTTCAGGATCAATAAATGGATCTAATTCGCGGTATCCTTCTAAGTAATTATTTGACTCACTTTTATTCCATAAATGAAAAATTAGTTTCCCGTTAAGCTCAACAATATCCATTTCGGGTGCATCTGGCCCATCAATTAACTGAAAACAGTTTTCAAATAAACGCTGTGCTTTCATATCAGCTTTACGAACTTCTTCAACTGATGCCCAAGCTGTTGAATTTGCCCTTGCCCATACAACACCAATAGTAATATCATTAACAGCACCCGGTTCAAGCACAAATGGACCTGCCGATTGCACAATCCTAAAATCAGATTCTTCGGGTATATCACCATCATCTTTTATTGTCCATTCGCCTAATTTTATGCCGTTTGTTCCCCAACCACAAACATCGCTCTCCTTAGGAAACATAAAATCAGCAGGCTGAGTTCCATCATACCCATTACCTCCATATGTCATTCTTGTACCATCAACCCAAAATCCTTTTAAATACTGATAATATTGTAAGGCTGTTGTTGGATCGGGATTATACGCAGATGCTCCTGCACCTGTATTCATATAAAAAATAAACCTACGCATTCCCCATCTTTCGTTATCTTTAATAGTATCCCCAAAATTTAAACCATTGATATTTCCATTAAAAATATCACCTTGGTTACCTGTAGGTATATTATCTCCTGTACCCTCTTGATTTATTAAATAACCATTTTGACAATCTAATTCGGT
>CAYQPP010000066.1:0-5876 GCA_964419235.1 uncultured Bacteroidales bacterium | reverse complement strand
TTATAAACATTATCGCCATCAACATCCTCAAATGGGGCAAGAAAATAATCATATGCTCCATATTCAACAGGACCATGAGCAGGCCATTCCTGAATAATTAAAGGAATTGAATAATCGCTATAAAGCTCAGCTTTTGTATTAGCATCGGCATTTGTGTATTCTACAAATTTTTCAACCTCTTCGCGGGTAATCTTAAAATGTTTATCATACATTACACACACTTCGGGAGAAACGCTTGCAATTCCATCACCTGTTGAAATAAGTGGACCAGGCCAAAAATCGTTACCGCTGGATGCACCTCTATATGTTCTGGCACAAGTTCTCAACTGTCCATTAATATCAACACCACCAACCCAAATAGAGCCGGCATACATTGATGATTTTTTTGAGCCTTTGGGAATTTCATATTTATCTTTACTATCGCTACCTTCCCAAAGACCGCCATTTGCCAAAATTAATGCCCTAACATTATTTAAATCGAGATTTGTTTCTGAAGATGCAGGCAAACACCCTGAAGTAATGGTTTTGGCAGATTTTTGCGACTTATTATTAGTATGATAATCTCTCGCATTGGTATAATTTGCCACAATACCAACTACCAACAAAACTATTATATATTTTACTCTTTTCATCTGTTTATAATTTGATTTTCATTTGTCGAACCTATATCGAATATCATCAGTATAGAACTTATCAATAGTTTTAAATTTTAAAAACTCAAAATTACCCCTAGACGAATTTGCCTTGGCATACTATAATGAGCAGGATTATCTAACATCATACTATAATAATTTATATAAGCTTCAGAATCGTATGCACCATTAATTGCCGCAATACCATTTGCTGAAGGTAAATAAGCATTATCATCAGGATTTCCTGTAGTTGAATAAACACCATGGACATTCATGGTATTCAACAAATTGGTTACATCTAAATACACATTCAAATCAGCTCTCTTTCCATTCTCACCATCGCTAAATTTAAGTGTAAAGCTTTTATCAGCCCTCATGTTAAATGTTGTACGCCATGGCATTATTGAACCATTTATACTACCAATAACCGTATTGTTAATTATATCTTTTTGGGTATATGGTGTTCCTGAGCCTGAGTTAATGGTAAAGTTTACACCTGCATTGGCAAATACATCAGCTCCAAACCATTTTGGTCCGTTATAATTTTTACCTGATCCAAATCTATAATCTAATAATATTGAAAAAGCATGCCTTTGGTCAAAACTGGTAGGCAGTGTTGCTCTTAAATTTGGTTGCCCTGTATTTACTAAAGCATATCCCGTTGTGGCATCAGAACCTGTTGCATTTGCAAATTGCAATGTGTAACTGGCTTTTAATTGAACATTATTTGTTCTACGTAAATCATATGTAAATGTAAAGCCTTTAACAGTACCAAAGTCGATATTGCCATAAGTACGCATGCTAACAGGATAAGCTCCCGTTAAAATAAGCATTTGTATCATATCACGCTGTTCGCGATAAAAAGCCGATATTTTTAATGATGATTTGTTGTTTAGCTTTTGCTGAAAACCAAATTCATAATCAATGGTTTTTTCCGATTTTAAATTTGGATTATTAAAAAAATCTGTTCCTTTTTGCCTAACAAATAGATAATCAATCGGATTTAAATGACTTCTAAAAGCTTCCGGACGAATTGTTAATACATCATAATGAGCAAAAAATAGGGCTTCATCAGAAATTGGAAACGAAAATGATATACGCGGCATTATTGAAATATCAGGCTCATAATCTTCAAATGCATCAAAGAACGACTTATCTCCTATTTGGTCGCTTGGTCGTTTCAAATAAGGTTGAATTGAACCATTTTGATAAATCAATGCAGGGTCGTTAATTTCATTACCTCCGGCATCGTACCATTGATTTTCATAACGATAACCAACTATTGAACTGGCATCGTTGCGGTTATTAACATATACTGTAGCCTCAGGATTAATATTGTCAGGTATTGTTCCGTTAGCTTTGGCATCATTAACAATCCCTTTTCCATATTCTGAGCCATCGTCGTCGCCAACTTTATATGCATCATATACCAAATATGGATCTTTTTGAACTTTTTGGTTTGCATCATACCTGTCAATTCGCACTCCTACGTTAAATACTAAATCGTTAAATGCAAATTTATCCTGTATATATCCGGCCATGTAGGTAGGTTCAAATGGGGCGATATTTCTGCTATACCACTTTTTACCACCATACTCATATGTATTGCTAAAAAATTCTTCAAAAGTAGGGTTCGAACTCAATTTATTACCATAAGCATCATAACCATAATATTCTATTAATGAATTACTGTTATTATATAGTTCATCGGCACTAAAATACTCAATGCTTAACTTATCGGGGTCGTAACTGTCGATATTGATAAACTCAGTTGAGTTTATTTCAATTCCTTGGCTCTCACGAAATTTAATGTCAAACAACGACTGTGTGCCTCTGTTATACAATCTGTTATAATTAATTGTATCATTATAGATAGAATTGCCATTCTCATCGGTTATATAACCCGGTATAGGATTGGCAAAATCAAGTTCTAAAATATGACTGTTCATATTGTTTCTAGCTATTTGCCAAAGGCTTATTGGTTCAATCCTATATCGCCTATCGGTACGCTGTTCAAATTCAAAACCCACCGATATTTCATGGTCTTTTATATCAGCTGCACCTGATGCACTAAACCTAAACTGGTCGTTATTATGTTTATCGAAAACTGCTGACGGTATTCCGGGAAAACGAACCAAACTATATAAATCATCTGCATCTCGGGTATATCCCTTGGTACTTCCTGGTATTTGACCATTCAAATAAAAGCCATTACTACCCGCTGCATCTGTATTTATGGGGTTTCCAAAAAAGTCATACCACATATCGGTCATACGGGCTATTTCAGGGTTTAAGCTGCCGGGTGCATAAGTTACCAAAGTATCTTTAATAGCATTCATAATATAACCTGTCATATTTACAACAGTATCATAACCATACGCATAGGTTGATTGGCGATATGTGTCAAATTTACCTATATATCCATAATTAAATAGGTTATCCTGATGATTTTCATCTTGTGTGTTTATAAGGTTTTTTGTATAATCAACCTGAATGGTATAAAAAGCATTTTTTATAATTGATGCGTTTTCTTCATTACCCGAATTTGAACCTAACCTATGGGTTAACCTACCAAAAATACGGTAGTCAGTCCTTTTGTCTTGCATATTATTGTTATAATTAAGAATACCCGATGAGGCCGATCCGCTCAATAAGTTTTTATAATTTCTTTCTAAATAGTTACCCCTATTAGTTTGATAGCTACCTCCTAAAGTAAACACCAAACTTTTTATAGGTTGAAAATCAATTTTACCATTAAGCATAACCCTGCCAAAAGCAACGTTTTGCCTAGTTTTTACATTCTCAAAATCGTTAGCCTGTAAAAACGCAGCAGTAGGCAAAATTACATCACTACCTCCTTTTCTTAAAAAAGGAGTTCGAGTTATACTATCTAAAATATCATCTTTAACTTTCCAAAAGCCAACTGCTGATGGTCTGTGGTCTTCATCAAACTGATATTCGCCGGCTACAAAAAATCCTAATAATGATTCTTTACGTACATTATCGGGGTTATCAGGGTCAACAATTTTACGTGTTAAGATTGGTCCTGAAAGGTTTGCTCCAATAATATTACTATTATAAGGGTCTAAAAACTTTGATGTGGCTAATTCAATCCCTCCAAAAAAGTTGCGTGATGCTCCTTTTGTAACAATACTGATTATTCCACCTGTGGCATCGCCATATTTTGCAGGTGTACCACCTGTAATAACCGAAATCTCGGCTATTGCCGATTTAGGAATATTATTACTACCTCGTACTTTTACCCCATCAATAAAATATGCAGTAGCATTTTCACGTGCTCCACGTACGCTTTTTACCTCACCATCCTCTTGATAAACACCACCTACTGTTGATGCTACAGACTCAGGAGAGCGCCCTGCCATTTTTGATATTTCTTCGGAAGTAACTGTACCACCGGTAGTAGTATTATCCTTATCGATAAGTGGAACAACATATGCCACTACATCAACCTCTTCAATAGCTTGACTTGAAATATTCATTGGCAAATCAAGAAAACGAATTTTGTCGTTATAAACGACAACATCGTTAATTTGTAGGGTATTATACCCAACATACGAGGCTTTTACCGTAAATCTGCCGGCAGGTACCGGTTTTACGGTGTAATTTCCGTCAAAATCGGATACCCCTCCACCTATCATGTTACCGTTTTGTTCTACTACTACGTTTGCAAACGGAATTGCCTCGCCGGTTGCAGCATCAAGCACTTTCCCTTTCATAGCTCCCGATTGAGCATAAAGCCCTCCGGTTGCAAACAATACGAAAAGAATTAAGAGTATTTTTCTTATCATAATCGCCTATTTTATATTAAAATAATTTACACCACTTTTTTGAATCGGTAAATATAGATACTATCTTTTGATATTTCCAAACCTGAACTTTCTAAAAAAAGATGCTTTATAGCCACTTAGAAAACTTTTCGATTTAATATTTCTGAATATATTACAGCTTCTCTTAAATCAAATTCTGCTTCAACAGTTTCATTATCAATTTGATTACCTAATTTTACTCCATCATTATTATCAGGAATAGCGTCAATTCCTTCTTCAATAAATTGTGTGTTTATAGAATTTTTTGCTACCCTTTTATTTTTAATTTTATTTTCATCTTCAAAAAAAGAGACTTCTTGTTCTGATTGCACCTCTTTTTTTATTGGCTGATTTTGTGCAGAGACTCCAAAAAAAGATTCAACCAAGCTCTCAAAATTGCTATTTTTAGCCCCCGGTTTCTTTTTTTTCTTCATTATTGCCGAAGCAATAAATATTATAAAAGTAACCAAAAAGACTAAAACTTGAATTATATCATCCATTTAAAACAATTTTTAAATTTAACACTTAATGGCACTTTTCCCCTATTATAATTTTTAGCTATCTTTTCTGATTTGCGCATCCGCTTTTTTACCTTAGCAGTTTGTATTTTATATGTATGCTTTTTTATTTTTTTTGAAACTTTTTCTTCAGTCCTTATTTTTTTTCTAATTTCAGCTGTAGCTTGAAAATCTTTTTTTACCTTCAAAACTGCATATTTTAACGGTGCACGCTGCCCACCTCTCGATTTAATGTCAATAGAGTATTTATATTGGGCATTTACAGTACCAAAAACCATTAATGTAAGTATTGTAAAAATTATGGCTTCAATTTTGTAAGTAATTCCCAAACCGGTTTTATTTATTTTTTGCTTATTTTGTAATTTTAGTTGTTAAAACCCAAAAATAATGAGAAAATATATCTTTACCATATTTTTAATAGGTTTATTTTTAAGTTGCGATAAAGAAAAAAAACATCCTGTGCCCGATGTGCCTATTTATATTGAGTACCCGGTTTGTATTAATGATGTAGAATATTTTGATTTGCGCGATATTTATGGCAAATTTATTTTACAAAATGAGGGTTATATGAATAATGGCATAATTATTATTAATGTTGGATACGATGAATCGGGACAATATAAATTTATGGCTTATGATGCAACTTGCCCATATGAGGTTAAAGAGGGCTGCACAATTGTGCCCGATAATTCAAGCGTTAGCCTTGTTGAATGTAAATGTTGCGGTTCAAAATATGAGGTTTCATATGGAGCCGTAAGTAAAGGCCCTTCAAATTATCCGCTTAAAACTTATAAAACAACATTTGACGGAGAGTGTATTAGGATATATAATTAATTTGGGTTACCCATTTAGTTCACAAAGTCTTAATTGGATGATTTGTATTTGGTGTGGTAGAAAGG
>CAYQPP010000065.1:0-14455 GCA_964419235.1 uncultured Bacteroidales bacterium | reverse complement strand
GAAGAAGGAAGGGAAGAAGGGCAAAAGAAAAAGGCGATAGAAATAGCAAAGAATCTTTTAAAAAATAAAATTGATATCGAAATAATAGTTAAATCAACAGGACTAACAAAAGAAGAAATTAATAAATTGAAAGATAAATAACAAATACTAAAAACACCCACGGTAAAACATGGGTGTTTTTTTATTCTACAATATTTATAAAGCATCTATTTATCACAAAATGTCTGTTGCCTGTCAACAACTACCGGCTTATTTTATCAGCTCAATGCTCCGGCTTACAAAAACATTAAGGTCTTCGCCTTTTAACATATTATTTGCAAGAAGCGCCAAATCAACAAGTTGCTTAGTCAATTTGCTATCTTTTCCAAATGCTTTAAGCTTTTCGGTCTCTTTGTTATTGACATCGGTTATTTTTTTACCAACCTCTTCTAACTTGTCTTTAAGCTCTTGTGGTATCTCCTCCTCTTTTTTGCCCTCTTTCTCTTTTTCAAGCTTTACTTTCTCGTCATTTAACGGGGCTTTTTCAGCACGTATGGCTTCAATCTCTTTACCAATAGCTTTCTGCTCATCGTTAAGCACTTTTTTAACTAACGGGTGCGATACATTAACAACAAGGTTGTAACTGTCGGGCATGTCGCCATAAAAAGCCATTCCGCTCATCGAGCCCATGTCTTTCATGCGGCGCATAAACTCGCTTTGGGTAATAACCATTGGCTTGGCATTTTCGCCTAAATCTTCAAACTCAATCAAATAGTTCTCTTTTGTAGGTGTTACAGCCTGAAAAACGTTAATCAGCTCATTTTTTTCGTCATCCGATAAGGTTACTGCGTTATCGTCATCCTTAGGTATAAGTTTACTGATTACATCGGCATCGACACGCACAAAGCGCGAGCTCTCAAATTTTTGCTCAATATGGTTAACCCAGTGAACTCCGAGCTGTCCGTCCATCAATAGCACATCGTAGCCTTTGTCTTTTGCAGCCTCAATATATGAAAACTGCTGCTCTTTGTCGGTTGCATACAGGTAAACCACCGATTTGTTTTTGTCGGTTTGGTTGTCCTTAATCAACTTTTCGTACTCTTCAAAAGTAAAGTATTTACCATCGGTATTTTTAAAGAGCACAAATTTTTTGGCTCTGTCATAAAATTTTTCGTCCGACAGCATCCCGTACTGGATAAACAGTTTTAGGCTGTCCCATTTCTCCTCAAACTTTTTACGGTCGTTCTTGAAAATCTCGGCAAGCCTATCGGCTACTTTTTTGGTAATATGGCTCGATATCTTCTTTACGTTTGAATCGCTTTGCAAAAAGCTGCGCGACACATTCAAAGGTATATCGGGCGAGTCGATTACTCCGTGCAGCAAGGTTAAAAACTCAGGTACAATATTTTCTACGCTGTCGGTTACAAAAACCTGATTTGAGTAAAGCTGTATTTTGTCTTTTTGTATTTCGATATTGTTTTTAATTTTAGGAAAATACAAAATACCCGTAAGGTTAAATGGGTAATCAACATTCAAATGTATATGGAATAGCGGGTCTTCATGAACCGGATACAACTCTTTATAAAAATTATTATAATCCTCATCTTTTAAGTCAACGGGTTTTTGCACCCATGCCGGTTTTGTGTTGTTAATGATTTTATCCTTATCGGTGTCAACCATTTTGTCGTCTTTCCACTCCTGCTCTTTTCCGAAAGCAATTGGTATGGGCAAAAACTTACAATATTTAGTTAACAGCTCATTTATTTTTGAATCTTCAAGAAAATCTTTGTTTTCATCGTCGATATGAAGGATAATGTCGGTACCAAAAGACCCTTTTTTAGTGTCTTCCATTGTAAATTCAGGACTACCGTCGCAACTCCATTTTATTGCCTTAGCTCCCTTTTTATACGATTTTGTTACAATGTCAACGCGCTCCGAAACCATAAACGAAGAGTAAAAACCTAACCCGAAATGACCTATTATCGCATCAAGCTTGTCTTTATATTTTTCGAGAAAATCGCCGGCGCTTGAAAAAGCTATTTGGTTGATATACTTTTCAACCTCTTCGGCAGTCATCCCTATTCCATGATCCGATACGGTAATTGTCTTTTTCTTTTTATCAACGGCAATCCTAACTGTATTGTCGCCTATATCTCCTTTAAAATCTCCCGCCGAGGCTATTGCATTCATTTTTTGAGTAGCATCAATTGCGTTTGAAACCAATTCGCGTAAAAAAATCTCATGGTCAGAATACAAAAACTTCTTAATTATAGGGAAGATGTTTTCGCTGGTTATACCAATTTTTCCTTTTTGCATATGTAATAAAATTTTAATGTTTACAATAATGCAAACACTAATCAAAGTACATGCCACTACATCAATAAAGACATGGTGTCATAATATCAAATGTTAATTGACAAAACGACAGTTTTAAAAGTAGATGTAATTTATGATAAAATGTAGAGTTGACAAGGCAAGCAAGGTCAAAAGAATGGATAATGCCCATTGAAACCGGCGTTTCTTTTTTAACAAATTATTTTGGGCATAGTCAAACCTTAAAATATTTTGCATTGTTGAATATGCATGTTCGGTTTTCCTTACAAATTCGATTACATTAGGCTCTTTGGTCAATTCACTAAAATTCGATTCGTTATCGCTTTCATATGCCGAAAACAGTATTATTCTGATTTTAGAATACTCTTTTCCTAAAAGTTTTATTATTTCAAACCCGTTTAAAACTTCTTTATCTTCGGTTGTTTGAAGGTAATAATCAAGTATAAGATAGTTATGTTTGTTATTTTGATGTCCTTTTTTCAGGTAATCTAAAAGCTCATTTCCACTCTTAAACCGAACGATACTATACTCAGGATTATATTCTAAAAGTTTGTCGTAAAGTATTTCTGATTGGGTTGCATCATCCTCAACAATAAAAATCCGTATGTCGTTTGATATTTTCAATTATTACAATTTTATTATAAGCAATATAACAAATATGAGCCAATTTACAATAAACTTTCTACTATAATTTATCTAATTATTATTGCCTTATTTTTTAAACAACCGCTTTTTTGTTATAGGTTTATAATCAATGGCGGATTCATATATCCATAAACCATCTTCAAATTTAAGTGCATCAAACGACAAATCGGGGCCATAAAACTGATAATCGCCATTATAAACGGGACTGCTTGGCGAAAGGTGATCCATAACAATCATGTTGAATTTTGTATCATATATTAACATCATTGAAGCCATTCGCGAGTATTCAAAAATAATTCGTTTAACCTTGCTTTTGCCTGATGCAAAAACGGGTTTTCCAAATTTGGGGTGTCCACTTTCTGAAAAAACCAACGATTCAATAACTTTTTTGTTTGTATAAATGGTATTGCCATCCCATCCCAACAAAACATACAGCGTTCCGTAACTGCTTTTTGATTGTACAATTTGGTAATATGTTGCACCAAACCACTCTTTATCTGACAATGATTGAGTTTCTGGCTCAACTATTTCGTCTGATTTGTCGATAAGCGGAAATAAAAGCACCTTTTTTTTCGATTTGCTATAATATTGGATAAAGCCAAAATGGGTATGCGAACCATCGGCTCTAACGGCAAACCATGTGAAAATCTTCACCAATCCATCATCAGAAACCACCTTGCCCATAGGGTAAATTGAATCAAACGGATACTCAAAAGCACCATCCTTTTTTAACACATTGCCAAAATCATCAACAATCTGCTTGCTTAGCTTATCTAATTTTTCATTATCAAACCTTATTTCAATCAACTCTGCAACCAATTGCGAAATGCGTTTTTCATCTTCAATTAAAGCACTGTCTAATAACTGATTAGCCGATACAAAAGATGGATAAGCAAAACCACTCAACAATAAAACCAATATAAGGTAAATCCTGTTATTCAAAACTATTATCAATTTGTATTAAAACTATTCTATTCAACTATTGCCAACCTCATCCATTGCTTTTAACAAAAGTTTCGATATTTTCTCAATTTCAGTATCGGTAATTGTTAGCGGCGGGGCAATCCTAAACGCTGTTCTCGAAAAAAGGAAAAAATCATAAATAATACCTTTGCTTAAGCATATTTCATAAAACTTGTCCATATCAACTTCGGGCTTCATTTCAACAGCCATAAACAGGCCTTTTCCCCTTATGTGGTCAATTAACCTATGGTTCAACAAGTTGCGAAAAAGCTGCCCTTTGTTGTTTGCGTTTATATGCAGTTTGTCGTTTTTAATAACCATTAACGATGCCAATCCTGCCGCACACGACACTGGGTGCCCGCCAAATGTTGTAATGTGCCCTAAAGCTGGGTTTATTGTCAAAGTGTCCATAATTTGCTTTGATGAAATAAATGCCCCTATCGGCATTCCGCCGCCCATGCCTTTTGCCGTACATAGTATATCGGGCACTACGCCATAATGTTCAAAGGCAAACATTTTGCCTGTTCGCCCAAACCCTGTCTGTATTTCGTCAAAAACCAACAAGGTGCCTGTTTGGTTGCATTTATTGCGTACGGCATTTAAAAAATCGGTATCGGCACAATATATACCGGCTTCGGCCTGAATAACCTCCATAACAACGCAAGCAGTTTTGTCGGTTATTTTGTCAATATCTTCAGGTTTGTTGTAATCCATAAAACCAATTTCGGGCAAAAGTGGTTGAACCGATTTTTTTAAATTATCACCTCCATAAATACTCAATGCTCCGTGCGTACTGCCATGATATGCTTTGTTAAACGCTAAAATCTCACGGCGCCCTGTAAATCTTTTTGCCAATTTCATGGCTCCCTCTATTGCTTCGCTGCCCGAATTAACAAAATATACACTTTGTAGTTTCTCGGGAAGGACATCAACAATGCTTTTTGCAAAATTTACTTGAGGTTCCTGAACATATTCGCCATAAACCATAAGGTGCATATACTTTTCCGACTGCTTTTTTATTGCATCAATAACCTTTGGGTGGCAATGCCCAACATTGCTTACCGAAACCCCCGACACTAAATCAATATACTCTTTTCCGGTTTTATCGTAAATATATATCCCCTTTGCATGGTCAACCTCTAAAGCCATTGGGCAACACGATGTCTGTCCTACATGTTGTAAGAATAATGTACGCTGCGATACCATTAAATTATTTTGAAATTAGATTTAAGTCATTCATTAGGTTATCGCGGTACGATTTACCGATAGGTATCACTTTTGTGCCGCTATTTACCTTTATAATAACATTGTTATCTTCAATTTGCTCAATTTGATGGATATTTACTATATATGAACGGTGAACCCTTTTGAACTTCTCCGACGGAAGTTTGTTTTCAATGGCTTTCATTGTAAAATGAATAGTAAACTTCTCTTTAAAAGTATTTACGGTTACATAGTTTTCAAGAGCCTCAACCCACAAAATATCATCGTAGCGCAAACGCACCAATGTTGAATTTTTTTTCTTGATAAAAATCTCCTCCGGATATTTTGAGATACTCTCTTTCTCTTGAAAACGTTTTTGAGCCTTGGTTATAGCCTTATAAAAACGCGATATGGATAGTGGCTTCAATAAATAATCAATTACATCATATTCATAAGCCTCAAGTGCATATTTTTCTTGCCCCGATATAATTATTATCATTGGTGGCGAATCAAGCGTATTTAAAAATTCTAAACCTGACATTTCGGGCATCTCAACATCTAAAAAAATCAAATCAATAGGTTCTTCTCCTTTTTCAAATAATTGAAATGAGTCTGACGGATTCTCAAACGACCCTATAAGATTTAAAATCTCGGTTTTTTCAATAAACCCTTCAACAATTTTACGGCTTAGCGGGTCATCATCTAATATTATACAATTCATACGACTAATAATTGAAGTTTATAAACTATGCACTTAAACACATTGAAGTAAAAGCTTTTATTTTTTATTTCTCAAATTTAATAAACCTACTATATACAATCAAGGTTAATCACTTATTTCACAAATATAATCATTAAAAAATAACATTCTGTCAATTGTATGGTATAAAATTAAATGATTTGTGCTGTTATATATAATTATATTTCATTTTCACTCAAATGAACAACCCCACTGCAAGCAAACAAAGTATAAAAATTGTATTTCGCATTAAGCAAAGTGAAACAAAACCCACAAGTGTAGAATTTAAAAATGATATTATTTACAATTAACACACTATATTTGTAAAACCGTTAAAATTTTATAATTACAATTATGAAAAAAACAGCATTCACAATATTTACCCTTTTTTTACTCTTTAATACAAATGCTCAAAACCCTCATTTTCTTAAAAATACAATTATTATAAAAATTAAAAACCAAACAAACCCTAAAAGTAATAAAGAGTTAATTATTAAAGACATTAAGCAAATTGCAAATGAAAAAATAAGTGATATTGCGCCAATGTTTAAAAATTTTAACCACAGCAAACAAAAAATACCTACGCAATATGATTTAAGCTACATATATAAAATAACGCTGAATAATAACAGTAGTTTTAATACTATTTTACAAAGCATTAAAAAATCGGATAATATTATTTATGCCGAGCCCTACCCTATTTCTATAGTATTTGGCGAGCCCGACGACCCATATATCAACAATCAATACTATTTGCAAAACATTAAGGCTTTTGATGCGCATGAGTATTCAACCGGCGACACTAATATTGTAATTGGCATTGTTGACACGGGCGTTGACTTGCTGCACGAAGATTTAAAGGACAATTACAAATACAATTACAACGACCCAATAAATAATATTGATGATGACATGGATGGTTATATTGATAATTATTATGGGTGGGATGTTGCCGACAACAACTCGAATCCACAAAGTTTGGTTAACGAAAACGGCCAAATAAATTATCACGGCACAAAAGTATCGGGTGTGGCATCGGCTGTAACAAATAACGGCATTGGCATTGCAAGCATTGGATACAAAACCAAAATTATGCCAATAAAAACCATGGATGCATCGGGGTACATTGTAGCGGGCTACGAAGGCATTGTGTATGCAGCCGACCACGGATGCCACATTATTAATTGCAGCTGGGGTTCAAATTATCCAAGCCAATTTGCACAAGATGTTATTAATTATGCCGCTATTTACAAAAACTGCCTTGTTGTGGCTGCTGCCGGAAATAAAAACTCATCGGTTTCGGGCAGACCCGATGAATTGTGGTACCCTGCATCGTACAAAAATGTGTTAAGCGTGGCAGCCACCGGCCCCGACGACACACGGTGGTATGGTTCGAGCTATGCAACTACGGTTGATGTAAGTGCGCCCGGCGAAAATATATATTCTACAAACCAAAACAACACTTACTCTTTTGGTTTTGGCACTTCATATGCTGCGCCATTGGTTGCAGGGTTGGCAGGATTATTAAAAGCACAAAGGCCAGAATTGACCCAACAGCAGATATTGGAACAAATTAGAATTACAAGCGATAATATCGACACATTACCAAATAATATTTATTATAGCAAGCAACTGGGGTACGGCAGAATTAATGCATTTAAGGCTTTAACCATAAACGACATGCCGTCGGTGCGGATAGACAGCCTTAAAATAGTAGCCAACCTAAACGAACCACTATTTGCCGGCGACACATTGAAGGTAACATTTTCGGCAACAAATATTTTGGCACAGGCTACCAACACAACCATCAGGCTGACAAGCAATTCCGATTTTTTAGTGCCTATAAACAACTTTTTCAGTACCGGCAAACTTGAAACTTTTGAATGGGTAAATAACCTTGCCACACCCATGCTTATAAAGATTAACCCTGATATGCCCAACAATGAAAAGGTTTGGTTTATATTTGAGATAAAAGCCGAGGGTTATGACGATTATCAAGTGTTTGAAATTTATTTAAACAGAAACTACATTGACATAAATGAGAATAAAATTGCAACAACTTTAACCGGCAACGGAAAACTCGGATATGTCAACAAGGATGAAAAACTGGGTTTGGGGTTTGTTTACGAAAACAGCAACAACTTTTTAAACTATGGCGGCATAATAGTGGGCAACAGCAATAGCACAATGGCAAGCGCACTTTTTGATGTTGAAGAGTTTACCTCCACAAAAACCATTGATACTTTGCGAAACAACACAAACGAACTAATTGGAGAAGCTGCTTTTTCTGCCAAACAGGAAACCGAGCTTGGCATTGACATAACACAAACCACAATAGCATCAACAAAAGAGCAAATGCAATCGACATTGATGCATTTATACAAATTGCAAAACAAAACAACCCAAACAATCGAAAATGTAAAAATGTCGCAATTTATTGATTGGGATTTATACGCTTACAAAAAAAACAGAACAGGGTATGTTGACTATTTGAACCTTTTTTACACTTACAGCACAGGCAACAATGTGGTTTATGCCGGAATTTGTTTGCTGAATGAAATTGGCTCCACACCTTACGGGTTCGACCTTATTGACGGCGGAAATGGCGGTGTTGATATTACCCAAGGGTTTAGCAACGATTTAAAATGGATTACCATGACAAACAACCGTCCACAAGCCGGAAACAATGGCGACACAATTAATATTGCAACAATGCTTACGACCGATTTTTTTAATATTGCCGCAAACGATTCAATAGAGATTGCTTTTGCCGAAATTATAGGAAACAATTATAACGATTTGATAATAAAAACAAATGCGGCTATTAGCGCCTACCGTAAAACAACCGTGCAAAATAAATTGGCCAACAGGTTTAATATATTTCCCAACCCCGCCAATAAAGAGTTGACAATACAGTATTATCATAAACAAAAGGCAACTATATATATTTATGATAATGCGGGACGGGTGCAGTTTGCCAATGATTACTACAACAATAAGCCAATAACCATAAACATTGAGCATTTAGAGCCGGGTATATATATTGTGAATTGCATAACCGACACCGAGCAGTTTTCGGCAAAGTTTATTAAAATACCGTAATAGGTTATATGATTGCAGCTACTATATATTGTGCTTAACCAAACGCTGCTAAAATCTTGCTGTCAGGTTGTGTATTTTATCAATATCAATTTGATTGTTTTTGCAATACTCATTTACAATTGAATCTGACTTTTTTATTGAGCTCATTAACCATTGCAATAGAGTAATGTCTTTTTCTTGAGATGTTAAAGCCCAGTCAACAGTGCTGTTGCGAAGGTTGTTTGTGAGTTTGTGCATTATTATTGATGCACTAACCGATATGTTAAAACTCTCAGTAAACCCATACATTGGAATCTTTAAAAACTCGTCGGCATTATTAAGCATTGTTTTTGACAAGCCCAGCAATTCTGTCCCAAAAAAAAGAGCAACTTTGCCTTTTGATATATCAAAATCATCAAGGCTAACATCGTTTGTATGAGGTGTTGTGGCCACAATTCTGTATCCGTTGCTTTTTAAGTGGTTTATTGTGTCAACGGTATTCTCTTTAAGCCTGTTGTGCTTAATAATATTTATCCATTTATATGAGCCCAAGGCAACATCGGGGTTTATATCGTAACTGTTTTTGTTTTCGATAACATGAACATCTTGCACACCAAAACAGTCGGCAGTTCGCAAAACAGCACTTGCATTATGTGGCTGATAAATATCTTCAAGTGCAACTGTAATATATCGTGTGCGGTTTTCAATAACCTTGCGGAATAAATCTATCCTCTCTTGGGTAACACATGCACTCAAATGTTCAATTAATTCTTTTACATCGGCCATAAATATATATTCTTAATGGTACTACTTCGAACACTCTTAATAGCAATTGTAATAAAAAAAGGGAGTACATTTATTTATACTCCCTTTTTTTATTAAAAATCTTTTTTTACTGCAATATGCCAATTAAGTCGCTTCCGGCTTTAAACTTAACTGCCTTTTTAGCAGGTATAGTAATCTCTTGCCCTGTTTGAGGATTTCTACCCTTACGCTCTTTTCTGTCGGTAACTGAAAAAGAACCAAAACCTACTAAGGCTATACGATCACCTGTTTTCAATGTTTTAGATATAACATCAATAAATCCATCAAGAGCCTTTTTAGTATCTGCCTTTGTTAAACCTATTTGTGATGCTGTTGCATCAATCAATTGTGCTTTATTCATATTAATAATCTTTTGAATTAATTAAAATTATAAACCATCTGTTTACTACAAATATAAAGGATTTGAACAGTTTTCCAAATTATTATTGTATTTAATTCTATCTAAATTGAGCAATTTGGAACTTTTTTCTTGTTCAATTAACCATATCTCAGCCCTCTAACAATTGGTATATAACCTCATAAAAGAAAAACCTCTCCTACTTAATTCTACCCTACTGCTTTAAAAGGAATAATTAAATTCTTATTATTTTTACCCCTTTGCCTCCCGAAACAAATTCAAAATAAATTATTGCCATTTCCAAAAAATCTTCGATTAAACCGATGCAAAATCGTAAAGTTTTTTCAAATCATTAATTACTGATATAATGCCACTTACAAACTAAATAGTATTTTTTTTTCTTTTTTTTACTTACTCTATTGCAGATAATGAAATTTTATCTACTTTTGTCGCCGGAGAATTGGCAGAGTGGTCGAATGCGGCGGTCTTGAAAACCGTTGTACCGCGAGGTACCGGGGGTTCGAATCCCTCATTCTCCGCCAAACAAAAACAAAAGTCCCTGTAAGCCATGCTTATGGGGATTTTTTTGTATGTCGGGTATGGTAAGTCTGGCGAGGCAGAAGCCCTCGTATGCACCGAGTTATTTAAATATTATAAAATTTCTGTAAACTTTTTGCTGTTTCAGTTCTTTTTTTGTTTTCGTTGCGAATACGATAATTGCGGAGCTAAAAATGTGATAAATAAAATAATTGCAAATAAAATCTTCATTACAATAATTTTAAAATTGGGGCGGCAAAAATATAAATATTTGGTTACAATGTTTATTAAATTGAACAATAAATAATATAATGATTTATATATATTTGTATAGATAATATTTTAAACCTGCAAATGTTAAAGTCTGAAAAAAAAGTTATTGATAATATATTAAACATAGGTTTGGTTGTTACTTCTATAGCCACACTTCCGATAAATATTGCCAACTATTTTGTATTATCGGCAAGCGAATATCAACTTTTGCGATTATTTTCTCCTGTAATAAGTATTGCAATTATAGTATTTACTTTTTTTAGAAAAAGGATAAGTGTTAAAATAAAATCGGCAATATTTATTGTATTTTTATTTATAACGGGTTGTTATGTATTACTGTTCGGTATGTTTGATATTGGCATAATATGGTTTATTATGGCGGTAATATATACGCTGTTTGTAAGAACAAAAAAAGAAGCGATTGCTGTTTTTTCTTTATCGGTATTTATACTGCTGCTCAGCGGAATTTTAATAGAAAAACAAATTACATTTTTACCCGTTTATTACGATTCGAAAAATTGTATTACTATTTGCATTATCGACAGAATTTTTTTGTTTCTATTTGTAGGAACACTCATTTATTATATTTTGACTATATTTTTTTCGGCAATCAAATATAATATACAGCAATTAAACAATAAAGCCGAAAATCTTGAAATACTTAACAATGCTTTAAATAAAGAGATGCATGAAAAAAGAATGATTCAGCAAGAGATGTTAAATGCTGAAATAATGACTGAGGAAAAAGAACGAAAACGTATAGCATCGGATTTGCACGATGGTTTGGGACCGGTTTTGTCGGCAATAAATCTTTATTTTCAAGCATATGTTGATGCCGATAAAAAAGATAAAAAAAGCATCAGTAAAAAATTACAAAACATTATTAACAATGCAATATCCGAAGTGTCGCGAATATCGCATAACATTAGCCCGGCAATTATTGAGAAATACGGATTGATAGCTGCACTCGACGATTTTATAAATCAAATTAATGCCAGTAAAAAAATTACCATTGACTTTAAACACGATAAAATAAAACGGTTTGGTTTAAAAAAAGAGCTGAC
This sequence comes from uncultured Bacteroidales bacterium, assembly GCA_964419235.1. GTDB lineage: Bacteria > Bacteroidota > Bacteroidia > Bacteroidales > SZUA-534 > GH45. The sequence continues at coordinate 2,475 of CAYQPP010000065.1, read as the reverse complement.
AATTTACCGTGCGATAACGGAATTGATAAATAATACAATAAAACATGCAAATGCCGATTTGATAAAAGTTAAAATAGAGAAGATAAAAGATTGTATTGATGTAATTTATTGCGATAACGGTAAAGGTTTTGGCATTGATGCAAGAAAAAGCGGCATGGGAATAATGAGTATTAAAAACAGAATATCTTCAATTAACGGAAAGGTAAATATAGCGAGCGATAGCGGAAACGGAATGAATGCAACCATAAAAATACCCGTTTTTACATAATGGTAATTTAAAATTTATGGATAATAAAATAAAAATAGCAATTGTTGACGATCACGATTTGTTTAGAGAAGGAATAAAGTTGGTTTTGAGTCAAATAAATGATTTTGAAGTAGTTTTTGATACTTCAAGCGGAAATTGTTTTTTACAAAATTTAAATATATTAAAACCTGATGTGGTATTAATGGATATTGAAATGCCCGAAATTAGCGGCATAGAAACTACCCAAAGGGCAGTAGAAATTTATAAACCCATTAAAATAATAGCACTTACAATGTTTTCGGATAAAACTCATTATTCAAAAATGATAAAAGCCGGAGCAATGGGGTTTGTATTAAAAAAAGCATCGAAAACCGAATTGGAATTGGCTGTAAAACAAGTATATGAAGGTAAAAACTATTTTAGTCAGGAGATATTACAACAAATGGCATTCAGCCACGATAATACCGATAAATTACTTACAGGCAGAGAAAAAGAGGTGCTTGTTAATATTTGTTCGGGATTGACATCAAACGAAATAGCCGAAAAAATGTTTATAAGTTTGAAAACCGTTGAAGTGCATCGAACAAATATTTTTAAAAAAATAAATGTGCGAAATGCCGCCGAGCTTATTACATGGGCAGTAAAAAATAACTTATTTGTAATTAAATGACAATAATCAACAGTTAACAATTAATAAAATAGGGGTTTCCTCTTACCTTATTTACAGGTTTACCTTATGTTTTTGTGCTATTTTATTTTTTATGTTTGTATAAATTTTTATTAAACATGAAAGTAGCTCTGCTTTGTAAAAATAAAATTTTTGCCGACAGTTTATCTACGGCATTAAAACAAATTGAAGATGTAGAGATAGAACATTTTGATGATTTTAATAACAGTAAAATAATGCAAAGTGGCTTAATACTATTGGATATTGACGATAATGAAAAAGATAGTATAATTTTTATAGAAAAAAACAGAGAAAAAAAGATAATTGCAATATTAAAATATCGAAATAAGGAGTATAACTCAAGATTTTTAAATGCCGGAGCAATATCGGCAATAAATATCTCGGCAGGAAAAGAAGATTATAAAAAGCTGATAACCAAATTATTAAAAATTAAATAAAGATTTACGGCATATGAAACATTTGTATTTAACATTAAGTTTATTTCTTATTGTAATAGCAACATCGGCACAAGTTTTTGAAAAACAAGGTGGCGGAGTTACAATAATTACTCACGGTTGGAATCAGGATGATCAACAACCTGTTTGGATGGATAGTCTTGCAAATGCAATATTGGCTCGTTCGGACGGGAAAGGTTCAGTAGGAAAAATTACCGTAACAGGTAGTTCCGGCAGTATTACTGCAACATGTAGCAATTGGGACTTTAATTTATCTTCAAAAACATCAAGCGAAATAGTTGTGTTGGTAGATTGGACAGCCGTTGCAAATCATCTGACAAAATTTGTTACCGCACAAGCAGTAGCAGCAGCCGTTGTCCCAAAAATTTATGAAACTCAAAACGGACAACCGCCATTGTCGGAATTGCCCATTCATCTTATCGGACACAGCAGGGGCGGAGGAATGATATTTGAAATAGCACGCCTTCTCGGAGTGCAAGGTATTGAAGTTGAAGAAATAACAGCATTAGACCCGCATCCGCTTACCGAATCCGACCCGCAACCGCTTTACGGTGCACACACCATTGATAAACCTTGCAAAATTTACGAAAATGTTTTGTTTACCGAAGTTTTTTATCAAAATATTAAATCACCGACAGGAGAATATGTTAACGGAGCTTTTAACAGGCTTTGGACAAGTTTGCCCGGAGGCTATCACAACGAAAGCGGTTATACATATACAATATTAGGGACAACTTATGATTTTTCCGACCACTTAAACATAATATTAATGTATCACGGAACAACCGATACTCTTACAACCGACTCGATATTTAACGGCGAAGCAACTATGAAACAAACCGAAAGAGATTGGTTTAATACTTACGAAAACAAAGGTAAAAACGAAGGTTTTGTATTTAGCAGAATTAACGGAGGAGACAGGAAAAGCACCGATGAACCCGTTCAAGGAAAAGATAAAATTATTGACGGGTATCATAACAATGCACTTTTGGGAGGAAGCGGCGAACGAACTGCACTTGATTGGTCTAATGCAGTATGGCCCAACGTAATTACCAATTTGTTGTATCGCAACAGTTCGCAATTAA
>CAYQPP010000064.1:2380-14458 GCA_964419235.1 uncultured Bacteroidales bacterium | reverse complement strand
TATATTTAACCAACTTATAATAATATACGTTAGTTGGTTAAGTAATTTATTTATAGTGTATTTAGTTCTCAAAGTCTTGTTTGGATGATTTGTTTTTGGTATAGATAAGTAATTGTCATTTATAAATTAAAATGCGACTTAAATGGGTAACCTTATATACTTATAAAGCGTCCTATCAATAATAAACCGCACCCCCGACACAATCGCGTTCGGCACCGGTTGCCGAGCTTAGGCAGTTAGGAATACCATTTAAACGCAACAGTCCCAAAAATGCAAAAATTAGCGCCTCTTTATAGTCAACAATATTTTGGGGGGGGACAACTATTTCGGCATCCGTCTGCATTTTGAGCAACTCAATTAAAAAACCATTGTGCGCACCGCCGCCGGTTACCAGCACTTTGCTATTTTTATACCGCCCAATATTGCCCGAAATTTGTATGGCAATATGCTCATAAAAAGTCCGCAAGGCATCGCAAGCCGACACTTTACCGTCAAACAACGGGAATACATTATCCTCAACAAATTCGCGCCCAAGCGATTTTGGTGGCTTTGCGCTATAATATTCAATGTTATTTAAGCTTTTTAATAAATTTGCGATAACCTGTCCGCTCCGCCCCAATTCGCCATTTTTATCGAAAGGCTCGCCTGTTTTTTTGGCAAAATGATTAAGCACAAAATTAACAGGGCAAATATCAAAAGCCTCTCTCCTGCCCTGTTCTCCGACAAACGAAATATTTGAAAACCCACCCAAATTAAGGCAGGCGGCATAATTGCCAAATAATAATTTATCGCCGATAGGCACCAGCGGCGCGCCCTCTCCGCCAAGGGCAACATCATTTGTCCTAAAATCGCATATGGTTTTTATGCCGGTAACGGCAGCAATTTCGGCCCCCGAGCCAATTTGCAAGGTTACACCCATTTTTGGACGATGAAAAACTGTATAACCATGGCTTGCAATATACTCAGGCGCAAAGCCCGTATTGCGTATAAACGACTTAACGGCTTGCCCCAAAAAACGTCCGTAATACACGTTGAGTTGTGCAAGCTCGAAACCCGTAAGCTTTTGCGACGATTTTAACAACTGGTAAATATCGGCCGGATAGCCAACCGTTTCAGCCTCAATTATTTTATAACTCCAAGCTTTACCGTTTTGCCGCAGCTCACATGCCGCAATATCAACACCATCAAGCGATGTGCCCGACATTACCCCAATTGATTTATATGTTTTATTGTCCGATATCATCGTACTGCTCGGGATATATTTTGCACTCCTTTTTATAAATGGCAATATTTCCCCTTTTGTCTTCAACCTCAACTTTCACCTCAAAAATACCTTCATGGGGCATATATTTATCAAAATAGTAAGTTATCAAGTCGTTTTTTGCATCGTAACTATACAAAACCCAGTTACCGTTAATTGTACCCTTATAACTTGCAACTCCGCTAAAATCGTCATTAATTTTAAATTGCAGCCTATAAGCCAAGCTCAAATCGTTGCTTTTCGCCAAATTGCCCAAAGGCACAATGGTTGGCTTAACCGTGTCGATTACAACCGCATACGCCCCGAGCTTTCTCACACTCCCTTTTATATAATCGCCGTCAACCTTGCCGCCTGCCGCAAAAAACTTCTCCTTTTTCCAAATCCCCAACAACAATTTGTTTTTTAACGAATCGACAACAGAGTCATATTTTATTGCCACCTCAAACCTTTTTTGAACAGGCGTATATCTGTTATGTATATGGTAAATTGGCGAATAGCTGCCTGCAAGCCTTGTTGTATCAACCGCAAAATCCATTTTTAGCGTATCATAAAACGAGGCTTCTTTAAAATACAGCTGCAACCCTAAAGTATCAAGGTTAAATCTGTTTTGCCAAGGTATAATTATCTTGCTGTCATCACTTGCCAACATGCCCTTATATTCCTCATATTCAATAAAAAAAGTCAAGCTTGATGAGTTGAAATAGGCATCGTTTGCCACAATGGTTACCTTTTGTGTGCCTGAGCCTTCGGTAATGCTTAAAATACCTCTGTTTAAAGCCTCAATATAAACCGACAGCTTGTTGTTTGGCTCAACATAAAGCTTATGCAGCTTACGGCCTTTATCCACATTCTCCTTATAATCCATTAAGCTGTTTATGTTGCGGGTTTCGGCAAACGAAAAACCGTCGAACTTATCGTGAAAAAACAGCGTATCGTTAATATAAGCCTTTAATTCATAAACCCCGCAACGATTATACGACCCGTTTAAATAGTCGTTTACCTTTAACCCAAGCCCTACTTTTCCGGCAGCTTTAATTGTGTCGCCACTCCTTAGCGCAAAATGCCCGCTTTTTTTCATTAAACCGTAATAGTGGCTTTGGTTTTTGCCGTTTACCGCACTATAATTATTTTGCGGATAAACATACAGGTACTCCATTTTTGGCGGTATATTATCTTTAATATCATAACCCAAAAACAGCCCGTTCATTGGGTGGGCATTACGGGTGTCGCGTATCTCAAAATGCAAGTGCGGACCTGCGCTTGAGCCTGTGTCGCCTGTTAAACCGATAATATCGCCTTTATTTACAGGCAGCTCACCCTTTTCGGGAAAAATATCGACCTCAAAACTCTGTCTCTCATATTGAATCTGCCTAACATATTTATCAATCTGTATATTATACTCTTTAAGGTGGCCATAAACCGATGTATATCCGTCGTTATGATTTATATATAATGATGTGCCGTAACCACCTGCCGATACTTTAATGCGCGATATATAGCCATTTTGCACCGCATAAACGCGAAACCCCTCTTTGCCTTGTGTCTTTATATCAATTCCTGCATGAAAATGGTCGGTGCGCAACTCGGCAAAATTACCCGACAAATAAATAGGTATGTCAACAGGCGGACGCCAGTTTAAGGTATCAAAACGCATTTGGGCATCTGCCGCAAGGCTTAAAAACATTAATAAAACGGTTGTTAACTTATAAAACATAAAAAAAAATTAAAAATTACTTTTTGGGATGGTAAAGTAATAGAATATAAAGCACAAATTAAAGATATTGAATTAAAGAATGTATAATTGTTTGAAAATAAAACTAATATTTATACATTTGCAGCCCGAAAATAGTTTATAAAACTTAAAATTAAAGAAGTATGTTAAACAATTATGAAGCCGTTTTCATTACAAATCCCGTTTTATCTGCACCACAGATGAAGGAGGCGGTTGACAAATTTAAAGGAATTATTGCCGAGGGTAAAGGCGAAGTAATACACGAAGAAGATTGGGGCCTACGCAAATTGGCCTACACAATTCAGAAAAAAACAACCGGATTTTACTACTTAATCGAGTTTAAATCGGAAGGTGAAGTTATTAACACATTAGAAACTGAATTCCGCCGCGATGAAAGGGTTATGCGTTTCTTAACCGTTAAATTGAATAAATACGCATTTGCGTATGCTGAGAAAAAAAGGAGTTTGAAACAAAAAAAGAACGAGGAGGAATAAATCATGGCACAAAACCAATCAGAAATTAGATACCTGACCCCGCCGTCAGTTGAAATAAAGAAGAAAAAATATTGTCGATTCAAAAAAAATAAAATCAAATATATTGATTATAAGGATCCTGAATTCTTAAAAAAGTTTTTGAACGAGCAGGGTAAAATTCTTCCTCGCCGTATTACCGGCACATCAATTAAATATCAACGTAAAGTATCAGTTGCTATTAAAAGAGCACGTCACATTGCACTGCTCCCATATGTAACCGACATGTTTAAATAAAAAGGAGGAATAAAAATGGAAATTATATTAAAACAAGATATTCCGAGTTTAGGATATAAAAACGAAGTGGTTAAGGTAAAAAACGGTTATGGTCGCAACTACTTAATACCACAAGGCTTAGCTATTTTGGCAACCGAATCGTCAAAAAAAGTAATGGCCGAAAACCTTAAGCAACGTGCTCATAAGCTTGAGAAAATTAAAAACGAGGCAATTGAGCTAAAAGAGAAATTGGTTGATGTAAAAATTACTATTGGCGCAAAAACCAGCTCAACAGGCAAAATCTTCGGATCAGTCAACAATATTCAATTATCGGAAGCCCTTCAAAAAGAGGGTTACAATATTGAACGCAAAAATATACTTGTAAAAGGCGATACCATTAAAGAGATAGGCGATTATAACGCAAAAATAAAACTGCACAAAGATGTGGAGTTTGACTTGCCTTTTGTTGTGGTTTCAGAATAAAAAAACGACTATATAAATAAAAAAGCACTCAACGAGTGCTTTTTTTTTGCTTTCAACAAAAGTTGATTTCATTTTTAAGTTTGTTTTAGTTAGGTTTGTATCTATTAATAAAACAAAGAATTATTAACAATTAAATTTATTATACTATGAGAAATATTTGGCTTATTATGGCAGTTGCTTTTTTATTGGCAAGCTGCACAAATGCAAATAAAAAACAGGAAGAGCAACCTTCGAAAATTGATAAGTTTGAAAAAAAAATAAATGATTTATCGCCCGAACAACAAGGCGGAGTTGCCGAGATTAATGCCTTTATGAAATTGTCGGGTGCATCATTTATGCCCAATATTATAAATAACACCGAAAATACAAATAAGTATAAAGGAACACCATACCTTGCCGCTGCCAACATAGGTATTTATACCGCCGATGTGCTTTATACAGCCGCATACAAAGAAAATGAGCGCGCAAAACAAAGCTATTATGCTGCAAAAGAATTAGCAGATTTTATTGGCATAGGCAGCGTTTTTGACGAAATTTTCAAAAAAAGGCTTGAAGACGGTTTAACCGAAGATGATTCGGTAATGCATAAACTCGCTAAAGCATTAAACGAATCAAAAACAGTACTTAAAGACAAAGACCAGTTAAGGTTGTTTACTGCCATGACATTAGGCTCGCATATCGAAAAACTGTATATAATCAATAATATTATTTTTAACTATAACGAGGATATACCCGAAGATGTTAAACTTTTAGTGCTTAGGCAAAGTATTATGGTTTTGGCAAACCAAATTAAACAAGCCGTTAAATTAACCGAGCTGTTTAAAACATACAAGCCAAAAACAGAAAAAGCTAATGTGGTTTATGAAAAAATGAAAGAGATTTCGACTATATATGAGCCAATGCACCTTGAAGATAACATTCAAAACTTAGACCCTAAAATGATTTTTGAAAACGAAGAGTTATTAAAAGGGTTTGAAAAGGTAAAAGAGGTACGTTCAATGTTAATAATGGAATAATAACAAAATATGCAATACTAAAACTATTGTAAAAACATAAAAAAAGGAGGACTTATACGGCCTCCTTTTTTTTAGCTTTTATATCATTAACTATTCGTTACGCACGGCTATTGTTTCAATCTCAACCATAGCACCAAGAGGTAAGTTTACCACTTCGTAAGCCGCCCTTGCCGGTGACTCATTTGTGTAATACTTGGCATAAACCTCGTTCATTGCTGCAAAATCTTTAATATCACTTAATAAAACCGTCGATTTTACAACATCGGCCAATGTAAACCCTGCCTCTTCTAAAATTGCCTTTACATTTTTTAAGGCCTGCTCGGTTTGCTCCTTTATGCCCTCGGGCATTTTACCCGTTTGGACATTTATTGGCAGTTGCCCCGAAATATAAAGGTGGCCGCCACTATACACAGCTTGGCTATAAGGCCCGATAGCTTTGGGGGCATTGTTTGTAGAAATTATTTTTTTCACTATAATATAATTTAGTTAAACATTTATAAAAAAATATTAAAAGAATTGCACTGAAACAAAAAAATAGAAATAGGAGTGTATTTACTTGTAGATTAAAGAAACAACATCGAAATATGTTATTCTATCTCTTCAAATTCAAAAGGGACTTTTATCAACGTACTGTAATCCTCACCTGTTTCTAACATATCATCGTCATTAACCACATAGCACCATTTGATTCTTATATTGATACCCTTGTTAAACATATCTTCGATAAAAACCAAAAACCTAAGCAATACTTTTGCCGATGATGAATTGAAATAGTCCATTTTAAATGTAACTACAGTTTCGGGGTTTGGGTCAGACTCATATTCTTTAAACCAATCAAAAATGGGTTTAAAAAAGCGCACAATATCTTCAGGCCTTGAACGACCTGAAAACTCAAACACGCCGGTTGATTTATTTAAGTTTACCTGTAAGGTAGTATCGGTACTTTCAATAATTAGTGGATTCATTTTTTATTTTTCAATTATTGCATCAAATATAATAATTTATTTTATATGTACAGAATGCTCAAAAAACTTCCATAACTTATTATCGGGTACAGGGGCTGTTATTTCAATACTATTTTTGCTTACCGGATGCATAAATTCAATTTTTCGAGCATGTAAACTAATGCCTGCATCGGGGTTCGACCTTGCAAAACCATACTTTAAATCGCCTTTAATAGGACTGCCTATATACGCCAGCTGCGCCCTTATTTGATGGTGTCTGCCTGTTAACAGCTCTATTTCAATAAGGCAATAGCTATCGGAATGTGCAATAACCGAATAGTTTAAAACTGCCTCTTTAGCGCCTTCCTTACCCTGTTCGCAAACAAACGATTTGTTTTTTTTTGAATCTCTGAATAAAAAATTATGCAGTTGCCCTTGCTCTAATTTGGGACATTTTTTTACCAACGCCCAATAAGTTTTACTAATTGTATGCTTCTGCTTAAACATCTCATTCATTCGAGTTAAGGCTTTACTTGTTCGTGTAAAAACCACAACGCCACTTGTAGGCCTGTCTAACCTGTGAGTTACCCCAACAAAAACATTTCCGGGTTTATTATATTTTTCTTTAATATATTGTTTAACATATTCGCTTAATGGGGTGTCGCCGGTTTTATCGCCCTGCACAATATCCGACACTTTTTTATTTACGGCTATAATATGATTGTCCTCGTAAAGCACTTCTATTGATTTACCCATGCATTTATTATTGATTGTTATAGTTTTTTGAACAGCTAAGCCAAATACCGCAAAATAAATTACTACGACACCTTTTTTTAATACTGCTCCTTTTCGTTCGGGAAATCACGGTTTTTTACATCGCCTATATAAGACTTAACAGCACCATCAATTTCTGCCGACAGGTTATTATAGCGCCTCAAAAACCTTGGCGAGAATTCCTGTGTAATGCCAAGCATATCATGCAGTACCAAAACCTGTCCATCGACTCCGTTGCCTGCACCAATACCAATAATAGGTATTTTAACCATTGATGCCACTTCGGCAGCAAGTTTAGCCGGCACTTTTTCGATAATAATAGCAAAACAGCCTAACTGCTCTAATAATACAGCATCTTTTTTAAGCTGGTCGGCTTCATCCTGCTCTTTGGCCCTTACTACATAAGTACCAAATTTATGAATGCTCTGTGGTGTAAGCCCAAGATGCCCCATTACAGGTATTCCGGCCGAAAGGATACGGACAACCGACTCTTTTACCTCTACCCCGCCCTCTAATTTTACCGAGTGGGCGCCTGTTTCTTTCATTATTCTAATGGCCGAATTTAGTGCCTCTTTTGAATTGCCTTGATATGTGCCAAAAGGGAGATCGACCACCACCAAAGCCCGCTTTACAGCTCGCACCACCGATGCGGCATGGTAAATCATATTGTCAAGCGTTATTGGCAGTGTTGTTTCATGTCCTGCCATTACGTTACTTGCCGAATCGCCTACCAAAATAACATCAATCCCTGCATTATCAACAAGCCTTGCCATGCTATAATCATATGCGGTAAGCATTGCAATTTTTTCACCTTTAAGTTTCATCTCACTCAAAATATGAGTGGTAACTTTTTTTACATCTTTATGAACCGACATTTTTTAAAGTTTAATTGCTCAATTAACTTATGAATTGCAAATTTGGATATTTAATTGATAAAACAGGCTATTATTTGAGGCAATTTTATGAATTTATTAAGATATTATGAGTTTTTGATTTTTGTGCGCTGCAACAACAGCATTATAATTAGAATAATAATTATTACAATTGATACAACTACCGTGTATAAAAACAGTTTGTTTTTTTTGATTAACTGTTTTTTTGCTATCAACAACTCCTCATCAATATTATATTTGCCTGATTCAACATTACTGTTTTTGTTGAATATGGAATCGCGTAATGCAACAAATTTTTGATAGTAGATGAGTGCTTTTTTTGAATCGTTTTTAAAATAGTATAATTCATAAAACGATTTGTAATTATCCATCTGTGTCAACTTTAAATCAAGGTCGATGGCAAGTTTTAAACTCTGCTCAAAACTTTTTGATGCCTCAATAAAATTACCAAGCTCCTTATATGCATTGCCCATATTGTTTAACGACTGCGATAAAATTATTTTATCGTTCATTTGTTCATGTATCTTGTAGGCTTTTTTATAGTATTCTAATGCACGGCTAAAATCTTTTTTGTCAGAATTTAACTGCCCCAACGCATCGTAAATTTTTGCAACCTCGTTATTACTGTGTATGGTTTTGTTTATTTTGAGCCCGCTGTTAAACCATTTTTCCGACTCATCGTAGTTTTTTAGTTTACACAATACATAACCCTTTAAATAACAAACATTTGCAATTGATGGCAAATGGTCGAGAGAAGTATAAATACTATATGCCAATTCGTAATTTTCAATAGCTTTTTCAAACTCTTCCCAATGTAAATATATTAAACCGATACTTGTATATACCTCAGCCTCGCGGTTAGGGAATTGCAGCTCTTGAAAAACTTTTAATGTTTGCTCAAAATAGAGCAGCGCTTTGCGGTAATCATTCAAATTAAAATAAATAATACCTATTTTCTGCATAATATTTGCCATCTCGGTTTTTTTACCTATCCGCAAAACCATATGAAGTGCTTTTTGGTAATAGTTTAGTGCCTGATCATAATTGCCAAGGTTATAGTAGTTATTACCAATAAAATTCAAAATACGTGCCTTATCTGAATTACTTTCAAGCTCAACTGCCCAAACCAAACCCTCCTCGGCATATTCAATTGCTTTTTGTGCCGATAAATTTCGTGTTGTTTCTAATACATTTAGCAAATAATTTACTTTTTGATTTGGCGCAAGGCTTGCCAAATCAGGTAAAAGGGTATCGCCGGGCTGTATTGTGGCACTAATTGTTTGACTTTTAAAAATAGCAACAATCAATACTACCACAAAAATAAGTTGTTTCAATTTCATGAGTATAAAGCGTATTTAAAGGTTTGTGTTTTAGCCATATCCTATTATGCATGCCCGACTGTGTCTTTCGGGTATGGTTTAATATTGTTAATTATTAATATTTTTCGGCAGACTAAAGTAAAAAATAGTTTGCTTATTCTCAATACTTTCTGCCCATAATTTGCCTCTGTTTATCGTTACAAACTCTTTACAAAGCCGAATTCCTAATCCGGTACCGGTTTCGTTCATGGTACCGTTTTCTGAAATATTGTTACTGCCCGACAAAACAGCCTTGAGCTTTTCGGGCGACATACCAATACCGTTGTCGGCAATACCAATTACCAACTGCTCCGCCTCATCTTTAGCAAATATTTTAATATTGCCTTTGGCGGGCGAAAACTTAATGGCATTTATAATCAGGTTTCTGAACAGCAGCGAAAGGGCGCTTTTGTCGGCAAAAACCGTTGCCGTTTCCGGAATTTCATTTAAAATGGATACCTCCTTATTCTTTGCTATCATCTCAATCCACACAAGCCCCTCGTCTAACACATTTTTTACTTTAACAGATTTTGGGTCGTACCCTATCATCCCCCTCTGCTTTTTCGACCACTCTAACAAATTATCGAGCAAGCTTACCGTCGATTTTGTTATTCCGTCCATATGCTTGATAATTGCATTGCGCTCGCCCTCGCCTAAATCGACAATAGGCTGGTTAAGCAAATCGCTCAGGCTGCTCAATGTTGATACCGGACTGCGCAGGTCGTGTGCCACTACCGAAAAAACCCTCTCTAACATACTGTTTGTGCGTTTTTTGTTTTTTAAGCTTATATACAGTTGTATGGCAATAAACAGCACTAACCCAAAAAACAGCAATAGTATTATGGCAAATATGCGATGGAATTTTAATTTTAAATCGTCAACCTCTTTTTGCCTTTTCAGGGCATCTATCTGCCTCTCCCTTTTATTAATCTCAACCCTGATTTGCAAATCGGCTATCCTCCGCGTGCTCTCGCTATTTAAAATGGTGTCTTTTTGTGCCGAGTATAAAAGGTAGTATTTAAGTGCCTTTTTACTATTGTTGAGCTCTTTATAAAGGTTGTAGTTGTCAAACCCCGCGGTTTTAATTAAAACGCCCTCATTAATATCTAATGCCAATTGCAGGGCTTTGTTCAAATAAGGCTCGGCCATTTTTAATTTACCGTTTGCCAAGTAAAGCTGGCCAATATTTAACGTTGAAATGGCAATGCCCCTAATATCTTGTTTTTGCTTCCTTATTTTTAATGCACGGTTAAAAAATTGTAGGGCTTCGTTAAATTTATTAAAATGCGAATATACATCGCCAATATTATTTAAAACCAAAGCTTCATCAACCTCATTGCCAATAGCATGGTATATTTCATAGGCTTTTTGGTAAAACTGAATCGACTTCTCAATATCTTTTTGGTCGCGGTAAATTAGGCCTATGTTGTTAAACGATGAGGCAATTGATGATTTATTGCCAATATTTTCGCGAATACGCAAAGCCTGCATGTAATAATTCAATGCTTTTGTGTTTTCGCCCATTTTCCAATACACACTACCCATGCTGTTAAGGGTAAATGCCATTTGAACCTTGTTGTTGTTGCTTTTATAAACGTTAAACGATTGGCTTAAATAGTCAAGGGCATATTCGTAATTTGATATCTCCTTGTAAACCATTGCTATATTATCCATGGTTTTTGCCATATAAAACTCATCGTTTAAATCGATAAATATTTCAAGCGCACGGGTATAATGCTCCAAACCCGACAGGTATTTCGACATTTTAAGGTATATGCTGCCCATTTTATTTAATGAGTGGGCCACGGCACTTCGGCTGCCTGCGTTTTTTCGTATCTCAATTGCTTGACGGTAATAATCTAATGCCTTTGTGTATTGGTGCATCGACTCATAAACATTCCCGATATTATCGAGCGATTTGGCGGCATCGGCTTTTTCGCCAATTCCAATGCGTATATCCAACGACTGTTTATAGTAGTTTAATGATGAATCGAATTTGGACATTTTCCAATATACATTGCCAATGTTGTTTAAGGAGTAAGCAATATCTTTATCGGCGCCCCATTTTTTAAAGTTTTCAAGCGCAATAAAATGGTGCTTTAAAGCCAAACCATAATTACCCAAATCTTTATACAGAACTCCAATATTGCTATGCGACGATGCAACATAAAAATGGTCGCCCGTCTGCTCCCTGATTGCCAACGACTCGAAATAGTAGGTAAGGGCATTGTTATAATTGCCCATTTTCCAGTAAACCCCCGCGAGATAATTCAACGCTAAAGCCTTAAGCTTATCGTGGTGTATTGATTTGGCTATTTCAAGCGATTTTAAAAACAGCTGCAACGACTTGTCGTAATCCCTTTGATCGCGATAAACAACACCCATATATTGCAACGACTCGGCTTGAAGGTCTTTTCGGTTTATTTTTTTCTGAATTTTTTCGGCCCTTTTGTACTCAATCAATGCCTGTTCAAAATTATCTTTTTTCCAAAATATATGACCAAGCATGGTAATTGCCTCACCCTCCATCTGCCTAATTTTTTGTTTTGAGAATGCTTTAATGGCTTTGTCAACCTCAATTTTGGCCTCATCAAACTTATTTAACGCATATAAATCCCTGCCTTTCGACAAATAGGCCATTGCCGTTCTAAAATCGGAACTGTTATTACCTGAGCCAACATACTTTTCGGTGGTTTTATCTATTCTGTCCTTTAAGTTTTTATCAAGCTCAACCTCGTTTACATTCGACACGGTATCATACCGGTGCGCAATATTTTCGAGCGCATATGCCGGACTATACAAATTTGTAATCAGAAAAATTAAAACGGGTAAGATAACAACCTTATAATTATTGTTTTTATACATTGGGCG
>CAYQPP010000064.1:0-2280 GCA_964419235.1 uncultured Bacteroidales bacterium | reverse complement strand
TTATTATATCCTTAACCCAACAACTATAACATCGTCAATTTGGCGTTGGCTGCCTTTCCATTCATCAAACATCTTCTCTAATTTAGTTTTTTGTTCGTCAACAGGCAATTTATGAATATCCATTAAATAGCCTTTAAAATTGCGGGTAAACAATTTCCGCCCTTTCTCTCCTCCAAATTGGTCGTAATAGCCATCGCTATACATATAGAGCATATCGTTGGTTTGCAAGTCTATTTTGTGGTTTGTATATGGCTCTTCTTTAATTAAATGCACGCCTATTGGCATCCGGTCGGCCTCATATTCAATAATCTCGTCGTTTCTGATAATAATTAACGGATTGTTAGCCCCTGCATAATCGAGCATGTTTTTTTCGTAATCAATAACGCATAATGCACAATCCATGCCATCCGATGTTTTATCATCATTGCTACCGGTTTGGTGCAAGGCGTTTTTTAAGTTTTCGCGCAATTTTTCGAGAATACCTGCTGCATTTTCAAACTGGTTGTTGCTAACAATTTCGGCCAAAAGGCTTGAGCCAAGCATGCTCATAAATGCACCCGGCACGCCATGCCCGGTAGAATCGACTGCTGCCACAATGGCTTTGTTACCCGATTTGCGCACAAAATAAAAATCGCCGCTTACAATATCGCGCGGGCGGTACATTATAAAATAGTTTGGCAATACGCTTTTTATCAATTGCTCGGGCGGCAATACTGCCGATTGTATTCTGCTTGCATACTCAATGCTATCGGTAATTTTTTGTTTTTGCAGGGTAATCTGGTCGCGTTGCTTTTCGGCCACATCGCGCTGTTTCTCAATTTCATCTTTTTGTTCGCCAATAGCATCGCGCTGAGCCGATATTTCCTCTTTTTGCTGTAAAATCTCTTGATTTTTTATTGCCAAAAGCTCGTTGGCTTTTTTAACCCTGCGATTTTGCATTATAATAAAAAAGCCCGAAACCGATATTGTTATCAACAACACCAAACCAAAATAGATGAAATACAGTTGGCGGCGGTTTTTGTCTTTTTGTTGTATAACCTCAATGCTCTTTTCTTGCAGCTCCCTCTCCTTTTTTTCTGTTTCGTAACGTATCTGCATGTCGGCAATTCGTTTAATACTCTCGCCGCTAAGCATTTCATCTTTAATTTTGCTGTAAGCGGTATAATTCAGGTATGCATCTTTATAATTACCCAAAGCCGCATAAACCCTCGACAAATATTTTAATACATCTTTTTTAAGATTTTTGTTTTTTAGCTGCCCTGCAATTTTTAGGGCATTTTTGAAATACGGTAAAGCAGTATTGTAGTCTTCCTGTGCTATGTAAGTGCTACCAATGCTTAATAATGAGTATGCCTCGCCATTCAAATCGCCAATATCTTTTCGCAGGCTTAATGCAATATTATAATACTGCATTGCCATTTGGTTATTTCCAAACATACGGAATAGGCTACCTATGCTGTTTATTGTTGCAGCCGCATTTTTCTGGTCGCCAATCTCCTTATATATACCCAAAGCATTTTGGTACTCAACAAGCGCACTGTCTTGCTCCTTTAAACTACGATAAGCCAGCGCCAAGTTGGTATGCGCACGTGCAATATACTTTTTGTCGCCAACGCGCTTTCGCAGATTGTACGAGTTTTTGTAATAGTTTAAGGCTTTACGGTAGTTTCCCGATTTCCAATGCACACCGCCAATTAAGTTTAGTGCGTTCGATTCCGAAAACTGGTCGCCCGATTCGCGGTAGTGGAGTATTGATTTTTCATAATATTCCAGAGCTTTTTCGTAATTGCCGAGGTCTTTATAAATTAGCCCAATATTGTTCATTGTTGATGCAATTAGCATTTTATCGCCGATATCCTCACGCAAATCCAAGGATATCAGGTAATTCTCAAGGCTTTTTTTATACTCGTTGTTTGACCAATACACCCCACCAAGATTATTATAGTTTGCCGCCAACTGTATTTTATTGTCGGTTTTGTTCAATAATTCAATTGATTCCTCAAGATACCCAACCGCTTTGGCAAAATCTTTTTGGTTTTTGTATAACGTGGCAAAGTTGTTTAGCATTGATGCTATTGCCACCGTATCGTTTAAATTGTTTTGTATGTTTAATGCCTTTGTATAAAACGAAAGTGCCGAATCGGGAATATTGCGGCTTAAATATACGTTTCCGATATGGTTAAGCGTTGTTGCTATCTCCGATTTATTATCCTCTTGGTACCATACACCAAGCGCCCTGTTATAATACTCTAATGCCGTATTATAATCGCCAATGCTGCT
>CAYQPP010000063.1:0-14460 GCA_964419235.1 uncultured Bacteroidales bacterium | reverse complement strand
CCGTCATTAAATTTTCTATTTAACAGCATATCAACCATTTGAACACCGTTCATCATGCTGCCATATAAGCCATGCGCAAATTTTGGCTGGTAAAGGTTTTTTATCGGTGTTTTAAACGGCAATCGTTTGGGACCAAATTGCGTAACTATTGATGCCATATCGTACAGGCTTCCCGTAGGCGAACCCGAATAGCGCGCAAATGTTGCAGGGGTGCTTATGTCTTTAACTACAATGTGTTTGCTTAAATTTGGTATAAAATACTTTTCGGCAATACCGATAAAAAAGTCCCCCCATTTCTCTTTTTCGGCGGTATATTTTTTATAATCATCCTTTCGCCACTCGAGCCACTTATTTATACCAAAGGGTGTGCACCTAATAGTTATTGTGTTTTTTGCGCCTGTGGTAAGCGATGGGCAGATAACCGCTGCATGAAAGCAATCGTCGGCAAAAGCATTGTCGCCGGCAATAAACCCGTCAAAAAGTTTTTCGGATGTCCCCAGCCCTGTTGAAACAACATTATATGGGTAATCCAAATCCATACTCGAAAGGTCTATTTTATCGTCTAACCCCAAAGCAATATTAATTGACGAAGTTGACATTACAACGTTATCTAACTTTTTAATATAATTATCGGGTAAATTTTCATACCCCACAAGCTTTTGCATTGCCACTTTTGAATCAATGGTTGTTATTACCTTACCGGCGCCAATAACCTTGTCGTTGCCTTTAATTTTAACGCCTACAGCTTTGCCATTTTCAACCACAATTTTTTCAACTATTGAATTCAGTTGCAGCTCGCCACCTCTTTTTTGAAATAGTGTTGCCATGTTTACCGGAAATTCATCAAAATAACCATACGGGCGAAAGCACCTTGTCATTGATGAAAGCATTGCCCCTGTGGCATAAATTGAAGAAGCCCTGTCGGACGGCACTCCAGAAAACGAGGTAAAGGTCTCCATTACCTCCCTTAATTTTGGATTTGTTATTTCAAACTTATCCAACAGCTCCGAATAGGTGCGGTTTAAATTTGCTATTACCTTGGGTGCCACAAAAGGTGTAACAATAGTATCTTTTAATGTTGATATAACCTTCAGCTTCCTAACTTGTGAAAACATACTAATTGAATAGTTCATAAACCTATCAATTTTATCGGCATCATCAGGGAATTTTCTTTTAAGGTAGTTGGTATAATTTTCGGCTCCTGCCGGAATCTTGTATTCATCAACCTCGTTTCCGTTTACAACAATGCGCCTCATAAAATCGTTTTCGTATTTTTTCAGCTTTACCTCAACCCCAAGGTATTCCATCATATCAATAATATCGGGGAATAGCTGTGTTGTCTCAAATACATACCCCTCTTTTTCGAAAGTTGTTACATAACCACCCACATAACTGTTTTTATCTATAATAAGTGTTTTTTTACCCTCGGTATTTTTTAACCACATAAGGGCAGTTGACAAACCGCTAATACCTGCGCCAATAATAACTAAATCGTAGTAATCGCTATTAGTAAAGTTCGATTTTACTTTATCTTTTGACAATTCTGTTTTTTCAGCCATCTTAATTTTATTAATGATTAAATACCCTAAACCAACAATCCCCTTTTAACAGTTATAACTATTTAAAAAAATGAATTTAGCTATTAATATTCAATTTGCAAGTTTGTTGCATAAAAAAAGCCTTGGCTAATTAACCAAGGCCCTTTATATATTTAGTTTGCCATTTTTCAAATAGCAAAGTTATTATCCGTCATTCATTGATATTAAAAACTCCTCGTTGCTGTGTGTTTTTAACAGCCTGTCGCGCAAAAACTGCATTGCCTCAACCGAGTTCATATCACCCAAATAATTACGCAACACCCAAAGACGGCTTAGCGTGTCTTTATCAAGCAATAAATCGTCGCGGCGTGTGCTCGATAGGTTGATGTCAACGGCAGGGTAAATACGTTTATTTGACAACTTACGGTCAAGTTGCAGCTCCATATTACCGGTGCCTTTAAACTCTTCAAAAATTACCTCGTCCATTTTTGAGCCTGTTTCGGTAAGTGCCGTAGCTATAATTGATAATGAGCCACCATGCTCAATATTACGTGCTGCTCCAAAAAAGCGTTTTGGTTTGTGTAGCGCATTGGCGTCAACACCACCAGAAAGTACTTTTCCCGAAGCCGGCGAAACGGTATTGTATGCTCTTGCCAAACGGGTTATTGAATCGAGCAAAATAACAACATCGTGCCCGCACTCAACCATGCGTTTTGCTTTTTCAAGAACAATTGATGCTACCTTTACGTGCTTATCGGCAGGCTCATCAAATGTTGAAGCAACAACTTCGCCATTAACGCTACGTGCCATATCGGTAACCTCCTCAGGACGTTCATCAATCAACAATACTATTAAATAAACCTCGGGGTGGTTTGCCGCAATTGCATTTGCAATATCTTTAAGCAAAACTGTTTTTCCTGTTTTTGGTTGCGACACAATTAAGCCACGCTGCCCTTTTCCAATAGGGGCAAACATATCAATTATACGTGTTGACGGCGAGCTTTGTGAATGGCTCGTCAAATCAAATTTTTCATCGGGAAATAGTGGAGTCAAATAATCAAAAGGCACTCTGTCGCGTACTGTTTGCGGGTCGCGCCCGTTAATTTTTTCAACCTTTATTAGCGGAAAATATTTTTCACCCTCTTTTGGCGGGCGGATAGCTCCTGTAACGGTATCACCGGTTTTTAATCCAAATAGTTTAATTTGCGATTGGCTAACATAAATGTCATCGGGCGAATTAAGGTAGTTATAATCCGACGACCTTAAAAAACCATAACCGTCTTGCATTAATTCAAGTACGCCTGAGGTTGTTATAAGTTTATCAAATTCATATTTAGGTTTGTCATCTTTTTGTGGCTCAGGCCTGCGGCGTTGCTCATTGCTTTCAGGTCTTTCAGATCTTATAGGTCTTTCTGTACGTTCGGGCTTTACATCCCTTACGGTTTTTTCAATTTTACTATTGAGTTGCGGTTTTCTAATCCTTGATTCTATAACAGGTTTTTCTGTTGGCTCATCAATTTTCTTTCTATCTTCATAAGACGGTACGGCAATAACTTTCTTTTTTTCAACCGGTTTTTCAGTTGCTTTAAACTGAGGTTTGTTCCCTTGAACTGGCTCACTACGCTCAATTCTGTTCTCAGGATTTACACTCATTACCTTTTCTGCTTTAAAGTCTTTTTTTACTGAACGTGTTCTTGTCCTTTTTCTTGAAGCCTCATCGGTAGGTTTAATAGACTCTGCTTTGGTGGGTGATGCTTTTTTTACAATTTTTTTTGTTTTTGAAGCGTCAATGGCTTGTTGATCGAGAATTTTGTAAATCAAATCTTGCTTGCGCAAAGTCTCAATTTTTTTAACGTTTAAATTCTTTGCAATCTCTTTTAACTCAGGAACAAGTTTTTTGTTCAATTCGAGTATGTCATACATATTGATAAATGATTTTTGTTTTTTAGATAATTCTATTATTAATAATTTTGTTGAAAAGTGCTTATGAAAATATAAGATGAATGATTTGAGTAGGTCACTTTACCCCCTAAAACGTTGCAATAATAAGTAATCTACTTAAAACTACAAAATTTTTACTATAAAAAAACACTTTTCATTATAAATTAAATAACATGTTTTAGTAATTTTACTTAATATCAAAACAAAAAACCATAATAATAGTTTAAATATAGTATGCTTTTATACAGCATGTTTATATAAATCTCACTCATACTAACACTTAAGCAGGCTTTTTTTTACTAAATTGCCCTTATTAAAAATAAAAACATAAGTTATGTCGATATACAAAGACTATTTAGAGACAAAAAAATACTATATAAATGAGACCGCTTTTAAAATGCTGATGCAAAAGCGCATTTACCGCATTTTAATTGTATGCTCAAACTATGATTTTTACATGCTTGAGGAGGATGGCAGGATTGACGAGCAGATATTTAACGAATATGTTTCGCTAAACCTGAGGTATCCCCCTATTTTTATTCATGCCCACACATCAGAAAAAGCATTTCGCATATTAAAAAAAGGCGGTATCGACCTTATCATCTCCATGCTCAGTATCGACGATATTGATGCATTTGTGCTTGCTAAAAAAGTAAAATCGGTTTACCCTCGAATTCCATTTGTTTTGCTTACACACTTTTCGCGCGAGGTTAGGATGCGCATGGCAAGAGAAGATTTGTCGGCTATTGATTATGTGTTTTCGTGGTTGGGCGACACCAATATTTTATTGGCCATAATAAAGCTGATTGAAGATAAAATGAATGCACGAAATGATATTGAAATAGTTGGCGTTCAGTCGATTTTACTGGTTGAGGATAATATACGCTTTTACAGCAGTTATTTGCCAACCATGTATAAAATAATCCTTCAGCAATCGCAAGAGTTTAAACACGAAGGGGCAAACGAGTACCAGCAAATGCTACGCAAACGAGGCCGCCCAAAAATTTTTCTTGCAACAAATTATGAGGAGGCCATTAATTATTACGAAAAATATAAGCATAACATACTTGGCGTAATTACCGACATACGATACAAAAGAGATGGCAAAGACGACCCTGAAGCGGGGTTCAAACTTTTTAAGCACATTAAATCCGACAACAAGCATATGCGCATTTTAATGCAGTCATCGGAGTACCATAACAAAAAAATAGCCGAAGAGGTAGGAGCTTCTTTTCTTAGCAAAAACTCATCAAAACTAACAAAAGAGCTCAGTGGTTATATTAAAAAGAACTTTGCTTTTGGCGATTTTGTCTTTAGGCTGCCCGACCGCAGTATTGTTTCGCGCGCATCAAACCTTAAGCATTTTCAGCATCAGCTTTTAACAATACCCGATGAGTCATTAATATACCATACCGATAAAAATGATTTTTCGCGCTGGCTGAATGCCCGAGCGCTTTTTTCGTTGGGTTCAATGTTTCGCTCCATCGACGGGTCTGAATTCAAGGATTCTGACGAGATGCGCAAATTTATCTATAACGAGATATCGAAATACCGTTTAAATAGGGGGCGTGGGATAATTACCAGTTTTAGCGAAAAAAATTTCGACCAATATTGTATATTCTCTCGCGTGGGCGAAGGCTCGCTCGGAGGGAAAGCCCGCGGCTTGGCATTTATCGATGGCCTTATAAAAAAGCACCAAACCCTATACCAGTTTGATAACGTGGTAATAACCATACCCCGCACATTAGTGTTGAGCACCGATGTTTTTGACGAATTTATGGAGAAAAACAATTTGTATGGCGTTGCGCTTTCTACTGCCGAGGATAGCGAGATTTTGGAAGCATTCAACAGAGCATCTATCCCTGAAAAGATAGTTTTAGCCCTGCACTCTTTCCTCGACGTAAATTCAACTCCGTTGGCAATCCGCTCATCGAGTGTGCTTGAAGATTCGCACTATCAGCCTTTTGCAGGAATTTACTCAACCTACATGGTGCCTTACAGCGACTACCGCGACCAGATGATGACTACGCTATGCATGGCCATAAAGAGCGTTTACGCATCAACATTCTACAAAAACAGCAAGGCTTACATGAAAGCCACAAAAAATGTTATTGATGAAGAAAAAATGGGCATTATTATCCAACAGGTTTGCGGCACGCAATACGGCAGCAGGTTTTATCCTACCCTTTCGGGTGTGGGGCGCTCAATTAATTTTTACCCAATAGCACCCGAAAAACCCGAAGACGGCATTGTAAACATTGCATTGGGTTTGGGCAAACAAATTGTTGAAGGCGGAAAATCGTTGCGCTTTAGCCCTAAATACCCTAAAAAGGTACTCCAGCTTTCAAACCCAAAAATGGCTATCAGCGATACACAAAAGTATTTTTATGCCCTCGATTTAGATACCGAGGCTTTTAAACTATCATCAGACGACGGAATTAATATAGTGAAACTAAAAATTAACGAGGCCGAAAAAGACAAATCAATAGCCCAGATAGCATCAACATATGATTATCAAGACAATTTACTGCGCGATGGGATAAACTACCCTGGCAAAAAGCTCATAACATTTGCCAATATGCTAAAATACAATTCGTTTCCGCTTGCCGAAATTGTTGAAACGTTACTGCGCATTGGTTCTAAAGAGATGAATAGCCCTGTTGAAATTGAATTTGCCGCAAACCTAAGCACCAAACCCGATGAGCCTAACGTATTTAGTTTTTTACAGATTCGCCCCATCGTTGAAAACCAAGAAAATACCGATGTTGACTTTAGCAAAGACGAAAAGGTTGATTGGTTAATCTCATGCGAGTCGGCTTTGGGCAACGGTATTATTACAGATGTGTTTGATATCATTTACGTAAAACCCGAAAATTTTAATGCATCGAACAACCCTAAAATAGCTCCTATTCTTGAAAAAATAAATAACGAATTTATTACAAAAGAGAAAAATTATATTTTAGTTGGTCCCGGCAGGTGGGGTTCAAGCGACCCATGGTTGGGTATTCCGGTAAAATGGTCGCAAATTTCGCAAGCAAGGGTTATTGTTGAATCGGGCTTAAAAGATTATAGAATAGACCCAAGCCAAGGCACCCATTTCTTTCAAAACCTAACATCATTCAGGGTTGGGTATTTTACCATAAATCCGTTTATTAATGATGGGTATTACGACATGGATTTTTTAAAAGACAAACCCGCAGTTTACGAAGATGAATTCATAAGGCACATTAAATTTGAAGATTTTTTAGAGATAAAAATTGACGGTAAAAAGAATAAGGGATTAATTAAAAAACCCCACCCTAAATAGACAGTAAAAAAGAGGCATTACAACCACCTACTATTACTGCTGTTAATGTCAGTATATTAACACGTTACGATTATTTAACAGCTGTTTTTACAGGGGGCAGCAAAGTAGCAAAGTTTTTTAATTTAACTTACCTTTTTCCATATAGTTTTAATGTTATATATTAATGTTTAATAATATGTTGCACACATTAAAACAAAGGTTAACATTTGCAAAAAATTTAATTGAACAATTTCTTAAATTAAAGCGTTTTAAAAACATAGGTTTTATTTAAAAAAATCAAAAAAAACAAGCCGTATGAATTTAGAAAAAATAATGGCCGACGTTGAGAAGAAAAACCCCGGTCAAAATGAGTTTCTTCAAGCAGTAGAGGAAGTTTTGGAAACTATTGTTGATTTTGTTAACGAAAATCCAAAATACGACAATGCCAAAATTATTGAGCGTTTAGTTGAACCCGAAAGAACTCTAATGTTTAGGGTTACATGGACAGACGACAAAGGTGAGGTGCACATAAACCGTGGGTATCGCATTGAGTTTAACAGCGCAATTGGACCTTACAAAGGTGGTTTACGCTTTCACCCAAGCGTTAACTTAAGTATTCTTAAATTTTTAGGTTTTGAGCAAATTTTCAAAAACAGCCTAACAACATTGCCTTTGGGCGGTGGTAAAGGTGGTTCCGATTTTAATCCAAAAGGAAAATCGGATGCTGAAATAATGCGCTTTTGCCAAGCATTTATGGGCGAGCTATTCCGCCACATAGGCCCTGACACAGACATACCAGCTGGAGATATTGGCGTTGGCGGTCGCGAAATTGGCTATATGTACGGAATGTACAAAAAACTACGCAACGAACATACAGGCGTACTTACCGGAAAAGGATTAAACTGGGGTGGTTCACTAATTCGCCCCGAGGCAACAGGTTTTGGTAATGTTTATTTTGCCAAAGAGATGCTTGCCACAAAAAACGAAACATTTAAAGACAAAGTTGTTGCAGTATCAGGATTTGGAAATGTAGCATGGGGAGCCATAACAAAAGCTACCGAACTGGGTGCAAAAGTTGTTACCATTTCAGGCCCCGACGGATATATTTATGACCCTGAAGGAATAAGCGGCGAAAAAATTGAGTATATGCTCGAATTGCGCGCAACAAACAACGATATTGTTGCCCCTTATGCCGACGAGTTTGACGGAGCAACATTTTTTGCAGGAAAACGCCCTTGGGAGCAAAAAGTTGATATTGCACTACCATGTGCCACACAAAACGAGCTTAACGACGACGACGCCAAAAAATTGGTAGCAAACGGAGTTATGTGCGTTAGCGAAGGCGCCAACATGCCATGTACACCCGAGGCTGTTATCGTTTTTCAAGAAGCCAAAGTACTATATGGTCCGGGCAAAGCCGCAAATGCAGGAGGTGTAGCAACATCGGGATTAGAGATGAGCCAAAACTCGATGAAACTTAACTGGGGACGCGAAGAGGTTGACACACGCTTACACCATATTATGACACAAATACATAGTGCTTGTGTTAAGTATGGCACCGATGCCGACGGTTATGTAAACTATGTAAAAGGGGCTAACGTTGCAGGCTTTATTAAAGTAGCCGACTCAATGCTCGACCTTGGTGTTTTGTAAAAAAACAAATTATTTAATTAGTATATAAAAAACCCTGCTGTAATTAGCAGGGTTTTTTATATTATTGTATCACCGCTCTCCGAACTGTATCAGCAATCCCTATGCTAAACTATCTTAATCCCAAAATTTGCAAGTAACCCCGGCAACCCGTTTAACGAGAATTTTGCATTTTTAATACTATTCTCGTCAGGATTTATTATAAAATTATACGATGTTGAAAAATCGGAGCCTTTTAAGTTGGCATAATAAAAAACCGCCAAATCAAAATTGCAATTCTCAAAAACGGACTTTTCAATATTTGTTTCGGCAAAATACGACTCGGTTAAATCGCAATTCTCAAACTGTGTTTCGGTTAACTTTATTTTTTCAAAATTTACCAACTTTAAATCGCACCCCGAAAATGACACTTGAAAAAGGAAACTGTTGCAAACACTAAAATTTATGCCTGTCAGTTTACTGTTAATAAAATTTGTGTTTTTAAAACCTGTGTTTTTTGTTACCATCAACGAAAGGTTGCAATCTTCAAAAACACAATCAATAAAGTCGATATTTGAAGCATCGGCCTCATGAAAATTGCATGAGATAAAGTGTACGTTTTCAAACTCTTTTTCGGCAAAACCATCTATCGAGAAATTTATGTTTTTTATCTCATTATCGGTATTAATAGTATTATTCATAGCATTTTAAGTAAATTTATTTCAACTACTGTTTATTACCTAAATTGAGCGATTCCGAACTTTAAATATCACCAATCATGCAGCACAAAAAGAAAGTTCAAAAATTCTCTATCACCAACAAGGTGGATTCAAATTTTATGAATTCCTTTTTGTACCACAGCATTGGCAATCTTTTTTATTCCAAATCACTCAATTTAGGTATTGGTCAACCATTAAGTTGCCATATCCGGTTTAAAAGCTGCCCCTTAACCCAAAAATAAAATTCCGCCCTGCTGCAACAATACCCGATGAATATGGGCGATAGCGCTCATCGGTAATATTTTCGACACCTGCATTAACCTGCAAAAACCTGTTTATTTGATAGCTTGCCTTTAAATTAAGCGTAAACCATTTGGGGGCATACGGATTGCCGTTGCCGTCGGAGGCATACATATACGGCTTGCCTATTTCGGATGCAGCCATATTTTTGTTTGATATTTCGCCATTATAATTGGCATAAACATCGGCCTTAAACTTTTCGGCCTTAAATATTAAATGCGTACTACCAAATAGTGGTGCAACATGCCTTAACGGAAGCCCCTCTTTATCGTTGCCTTTTGTGTATGTTAAATTTGTTTTAAACGACAGGTATTTTACTATATCGGCATATAAACCAAATTGCATTCCCCAAACCGTTGCCTCATCGGTGTTAACAAGGGCTTGCACTTTGCTCAATTCGCCATCGTACATAATCGAGTCATCTCCTGCAAAGGTAAAATCGCGGCGTACCATAGCATCTTTTAAAAGAGTGTAAAATCCTGTTGCTTCTATCTTTACACGGTTTTGTATTGTTTTTATTATTCCAAAATCAATGTTATAGGCATATTCAGGACTTAAATTTTTATTAGGCACAACAACGTTGCCGGGCTCCGAGTCGAACACTTTGCCGACATCATCAATATTGGGAGCCCTAAAACCCGACGATAGATTCAAATTAAACTGCCAATTGTTATTGGGCCTGTAAGCCAAACCCAAGCTGCCATTTAATGCGCCTGTATTAATGTTTATGCTATTAAACGGGAATTTATAAAATGTTGTGTCAAACGTTGAATTCAACAAAACCCTGCTGTACCTTGCCCCCGCAATAATTGTAGTTTTTTTATTAAGATTGTTTTTATAGTTAAGGTATCCGGCATACGATGAGTAACCGGAGCCGTTTGGATACCTACTTGCATAAGGTGTCGTCTGCCCTGTTTCAATGCTCCTTTTTTGCCCCGTTGAACCAATTTTATTTGTAACAGCCTCAAGCCCGTAAAACAGAAAGCTTTTGTCATTAATCTGTTTATCGAAATCAATATTTGCCGAAAATGCGCCAACTTTTTCTGTCCGCTCCCTAACATCTCCCTTGCCAAGCTTGCGGTCGTGCCTACTCTCTTCATAATTTTGATAAGCAACAACCATTTTGGCCTCGTTAAACAGCATATTGGGTTTTGAGTATTTTATATTAACAACATTCATCATCCATTTTTGCGGGCCGTAATACCATTCGGCATATTTAAGCTTATCATCTTTATACTGAATTAGCCTGTCGTACCTTGGCACATTAGACAATTCGGAGTAATGAAACCCATAATTTATATTCAAGTTTTTATTTGGTTTAAACCTAACTTTTTGCATTATATTAACTTGGCTATAACCCGAAAAAACCTGCTTATTCTCGTTGCTGTTTTTTATTATACTATCTTGCCCGCCTATCCAGCTTACATATTCGGGGCGCACGTAACCATCATTTCCTTTGCTGCCCATTTTTAGATCGTCGAAATCACTAAAAGTAAAACTTGATAAAAAACTCCATTTTTTTGCGCCGATATTAAAATCGACATGCCCAGTTTTTTCACTATTTGCAGTTGAATAACGCATTAAGGCATTTGCCGAAAACTCGGTTTTACCGGTGGTTGACAGCTTTGGCAACAAGGTATGGAAATCCATTACCCCACCTATTGCATCGCTACCGTAAATAACCGAGCCCGGCCCAAAAATAACCTCGGTATTTTCAATTGCGTTTGCATCTAACGAAATTACATTTTGCAGGTTGCCGCTACGGTAAATTGCGTTATTCATCCTTACCCCGTCAACAACAATTAAAATTCTATTGGTAGAAAAGCCTCTTATCATTGGGCTACCGCCACCCATTTGGCTTTTTTGAATAAACACCTCGTTTGATACGCCAAGCAAATCGGCCGTGGTTTGCGGATTTGCAAATGCTATTTGTTTAGCAGATATTGTCGCAATTTTATTAGGCACCTCCTTTTTGTTTTGTTCCCAATGGTTTGCCGACACCACAATTTCATTTATATTCAGAACGCTCTCGGTAAGTTTAATTTTAAAACCCGACTTTTCTAAACTGCTATAATCAACAACATACAGTTCAAACGAAGAGTGCTGAAATGTAAGCTTTTCAGCTTTATTAAAGCTGCTTATATCGGCCTTGCCTTTGTTGTTTGTTAACGATGTTTTTGTATTGCTGAAAATAAAAACATTCTCAATAGGCTGTAAATTAGCTTTATCGACAACCGTTACGGTTTGGGCTATGCCCAATATTGCAGCTGTATTTAAAATGGCAAGTATAAATAAAAATCTCATTACTGATATTGTTAAATGATAAGCCCGCTTAATAACAAATATTATGCCTTTTTGGGTTATTTATTGTTATAATTTAGGCGATAAAATCGGCAAACGCATAAAACCTGCTAAAGCAGGCTTTAGATAATTGAAATATATTGTTAGCCACCCTATTAAAATCGGGTATTATCCTTATTAAGCCAACATCCTGATTATAATAATATAAGCATTGGATATTGACAATGTGTAATTATTGAGATGAACAACAATAGCCGCTTGAATTCAAAAATTTATATATTTGTAAACATGGCATACAAATATATAGTTTTGTTTATTATGTTTTTAACATTAGGTTGCAGCACCACTTATAGCCCTAAGCACGAAACTATACAAACACAAATACCAACAGCCGACACTATTGACAAAACCGTTAGACCATTAAAAAAAACATACCCCACAAAAAAAGTAACAAACAATATAAAACTCTGTTTTACAGAACACTATAATACCAAATATGGATTAAGCGAAAAAAACATCGGCAAAATAGAGCCGTTTTATACACAAACCGGCTTTACCCCTGTTTGGGTTAACCCCAAGCTTATTGGCAATGCCATTAAACTATTAAAAAGGAGCAAATACCACGGGCTAAACGCCAACTGTTATAAGGTAAACAAAATTGACAGCCTATTTGCAATATGGTCAAACAATATTGAGGATGTAGAGGCTGCAACAAACTTAGAGCTGCTGCTGACATACAACATAATACTTTACACAAACAACCTGCTTTACGGAAAGCTTAACCCAAAAACATTTCACCCGGGCTGGGCTCTCAACAAAAGAGAGGTGCAAAACAAAAACTCTGTTATTTTATCGTTAATAAAAAATAACAATGTTTTGGATATTGAGTATGAATTTGAGCCTAAACTGCAAGTTTACAAAGAGCTGAAAAAAGAGATTTACAGGCTTTACAGGCAAAAGAGAAACCGATTTGATGAAAAAACCATTAAATACCCCGGCTTTATATTGGCACAGCCCGACTCGAACCACTATGTGTTAGAGCTTAAGCAAAAACTTGGGTCGGGCAATGCCGATTCGTTAAATATGGTTTTTGATAACGAGCTGTTGAGTAGCATTAAGGCATTTCAGGCAAAACACGGTTTAAACGCCGATGGCAAACCGGGCAGGCGCACTTATAAGTTTTTAAACTGGACTACAAAAAGGTATATTGATGCAATAAAAGTAAATATGGAACGCTGCCGGTGGCTGCCAAATTCAATTGACAACAAAGGGGTTGTGGTAAATATTCCGGCTTATAGGCTGCGGTTAAACACCGACTCAAACACCATTTTTGTTACAAAGCTGATTGTTGGAAAAAGCAAAAACGAAACCCCCGTGTTTCAATCAAAAATTGATTATCTTGTGTTTAACCCGTGCTGGACAATACCAAATTCGATTGCCTTGAAAAAAATGTTGCCCAAAATTAAGCGCGACTCAACTTATTTGCAAAAGCGAAACATGTTTGTAGGTTTAAACGGGGTTGAGCAAAATATCGACAATATTGATTTTAGCCAATACACAAAAAACAATTTCCCGTATAAAATATACCAACGCAACGGCACGGGCAATGCCCTCGGAAAAGTAAAGTTTATGTTTCCGA
Organism: uncultured Bacteroidales bacterium; assembly: GCA_964419235.1. GTDB lineage: Bacteria > Bacteroidota > Bacteroidia > Bacteroidales > SZUA-534 > GH45. The sequence continues at coordinate 1,107 of CAYQPP010000063.1, read as the reverse complement.
ACCCCTATTCAATTTATCTGCACGACACCCCTTCAAAATATTTATTTAATAAAGACTATCGAGCATTGAGCCACGGGTGTATTAGGGTGCAAAACGCCATGCAGCTGTCAAAATTGATTCTGCATAAGCTCGACAACAACAAAACACCCCTGACAGTTTACCTTAACAAAGGCTACCCCGAGATTGTGAACCTAAAAAAACGGATTCCGTTATATATTTTATACCTTACCTGCGGCATAAGCCAAAAAAACGGGCAATTGCAGTTTTATAATGATGTTTATGCCAAAGACTATAAGGTTTTGGAGGCATTATCAGCCTTCGATAATAAAAAATTAAAAACTACACCCCGAATTTACCCCACAAATTAATTTAGAAAACCGCAAACACACCACAAAGTGCATAGTTTTATTACTTTTGACAAAAAAATACATCTATGAACAATAACGATATATTACGCCGCATAAGATACACATTCAACTTTACCGATTTAAAAATGGCAGAGTTGTTTAACCTGTCGAACCATAAGGTAACCCCCACTCAAATAAGCTGTTGGCTAAAAAAAGATGACGACCCCGATTATATGGAGATTAACGATAAACAGATGTCTATTTTTCTTAATGGTTTTATTGATTATAAACGCGGCAAAAAAGAGGGGGTACAGCCCAAACCCGAAAAAAGCCTCAACAATAATATAATTTTAAGAAAACTTAAAATAGCGCTCAACCTAAAAGATATTGATATGATTAATATTTTTGATTTGGCCGATATGCGTATAAGCAAGCATGAATTAAGCGCATTTTTTCGCAATCCCAGCCAAAATCAATACCGAACATGCAAAGACCAATTTTTACGCAATTTTTTATATGGTATGCAGATAAAATACCGCAAAAACAAAAAATAACCTTTAGCCCTCTGTTTTTACGAAAAATTTTTGATTGATATTAGTACTGAATTCGTTATGCCTTTTTCGGCAAGCCCCAAATGCAAGTTTGTTAAACTCGGGTAAAATTCATGTTAAAAAGCTGAAGGTTAAGCTGCTTGCGCCGGTGTGGTGGTGGGGAGAGCAGGATTCGAACCTGCGAAGTCATACGACAACAGAGTTACAGT
>CAYQPP010000062.1:0-14504 GCA_964419235.1 uncultured Bacteroidales bacterium | reverse complement strand
TTTATTTTTATAGTACCATAGCCTTTGATTATACTAGGTGCGAAACTTCAGTTATTTATATTTTTGAAAGGAAAGTAACAAGATTTATTTTAGAGTGGGGTATTTCAAGTTTTTTTCTTAATCGGTAACGTGCTTTTTCAAGTGTAGCAACACTTTGACCAGTTAATTCGGATATTTCTTTTGTTGTCATATTTAATCTAAGAAATGCACACAGCCTTTGTTCGCTTGGCCAAAGATCCGGATAGAGTTGTAAAAGTCTATTGTAATAGTCTTTATGGACATCCTCAAAGCGAACTTTAAATTCATGCCAAATTTCTTCATTTGTATTATCTTGTAATTCTTTGGCTATTTGTCTCACGGTTGCCTTTGTTTCATTCCTATATGCACTTTTTTCTACTACACTTAATTTTTTTGATATTTCAACCAATAATTCATTTTTTTTCATAAGAGACATTACATTGGATGTCATCTCTTTATTTTTAAGTTCAAGGTCATTTTCCAGTATCTTTTTTTCAAAAAGTGCATTTTTTGATTTAATCCGGTTGCGATTAAAAATAATTGTAATGGTAAGCACAAAAATAAAAATTAGGCTTATTGTAAAAATTATATATATTAGGTTTTTTTTTTGCTCATTATCTTTTCTTATTTGCTCCTCTTTTTCTGATTGATATATCATTTCCATCTTAGAAAGGGTTGATAGTTTATTGTCAAGGTTAAGGCTATCCCTGATGTTATATTGCATCAAAAGGTATTTATTGGCATTTTTATATTCTTCTTTTTCTGTATAAATCTCGTTCAAAAGTTTTGCTGTTTTAAAAATATTTGTTTTAAACCCGTATTTTTGTGCGTTTTTTAAGACTTCAAGTGAATACTTTAGGCTTAAACTGTAATTTTTTTTGTTTAAATATAATTGGGCGATATTACATTTTATGCTTCCGATCATTCTTATGTTTTTTAATTCACTAAAAACTAACAAAGCTTTTTGATAGTAAAACATTGCAGTATCTATATTTGAGATATCCGAAAAATATTGCCCTAGGTTAGCATAATTTATGCCCATTAACTGTTTGTTCCCTATTTTTGTGCTTATTTTAAGTGACATGCGTATATTTTGTTCGAGTAGTTTATATTTTTTTTGAGTTTGATAAACGGCACCGAGATTGTTTAATGCCGATGCTATACCAAAATGCTGATTTAGTTCTTTACAAATGTTAAGATCTTTTGTGTAATATTCAAAGGCTTTATCAAAATTTTGTTGGCTGTAAAATACCGACCCAATCATATTGAAACATCTACTGAGGATTTCTTTATTTCCCAATTTCTCGCTTATCTTTAAAGCTTTAAACAGGTATTCTGAACTTTTATCATAAAGTCCGATTATGTTGTATATATTTCCTAAATTAAGCAATGAGATAGTTATTTCCTTTTTCATATCTTGTTTTTCGGCAAGAGCCTTTGCTTTTTCAGCAATAACGGCAGCGGCTTTTATATCTCCTTTATTTAAATATATCCATGAAAGAATATTATTTGATATTATTATTCCTTTTGTATATTTTATTTTATGGGAAATATCATTGCTTTCCGTTACATAAGCTAATGCTTTGTCAGGATAGTTATTTATAAATTCATTAGAGAGGTCAGTTAAGATATCTACCTTTTCAACTGGGTTTGTTGATGCTTGTAGTAATATTTGGAGGCTATCAATTTTTTGCTGATTTTGGGACAGTAGGGCTTGTACCAACAAAAGATTAATAAATATTATAAATATAATGCGATAAAGAATGGTCATATATACTTATTTACATTAAATGGACTTGAAAATATGAAAAAGTTGCTTCTGTATTAATACATTTTTTTGAGAATACCATCAAAATCGTAGATATTGTGGTAAGGTATTATAAATATTGGGTATTGCACCGATAATTTATTGCGATAAAGTTTCACGCTTGCTATTTCGTGCAAGCACTATTTAAAAAAGAGTGTGTATTTATATTAGTTCGTTAAACATTAAAAACTAACAGAGTTTTAACCGTTAGGCCTGATTGCCAAGCCTAATTAATTGGAAATTTCAACAAACTATTTATTAGTCGGGGTTTGACTTTTATATGTCATTTTTTTGTATTGAAATACCTTAAATCCGCAACTATTAAAGTTAAATACTTGATAGCCAAGGTGTGAGTCCTTTTTTTTTAATTTTTATTATTATAATTATCTTTAAATTAACAACTCACACCGCAATTTGCGGATTTAAGGAAATATCAAAAGAGTTATTTTACAAAACGCAACACTTGAGTATTGTTTTTGTTGTAAATAATAACAGTATAAACCCCACATATTAGGGTTGATGTATTGAAACCGTTTTTAAATACAGATAAATCATTTCCGGAGAATATTAATTGTCCGGCAGTTGATCTGATTTCAATTTTTTCTGCATAATCAATCCCTTTTATATAGAGTGTATTCTCGACAGGGTTAGGATATATAAAAATATTATCAGGCTTTTTATTAAGAGCAATACTTGGTGTTATTTTTTTTGATAAAGTATCTACAACAGTATTGACAACCTCTTTTGTTTGGTCATACTGTATAAATGCTACAACTTCGCAGTTCTCTCTTACAACATCATCAGGCAATGTAAATGTGAAGTTAAAGGTGGCGGTACTATTTTCTGAAAAATTAACGTCGATACCGCCAGGAGTATCTACCATATCGCGGTTGACGAAATCCAATTTATTCATACTTTGCCATGATTCTTCAATATTAGATTCATTTACGGCAATTCTCAATTTTAGATCCGAGGTATAATATTTATATACTTCGTTAGCAATAACTGTTATTTTATATGATGTTTCGTCAGTTCTTTTCACACTCATTTCCATATCAACAACGGTAGGGACATCTATTAATTTATTGTAAATATTCACATAAGATTCATACTTGTTGCCGTCTCGGGAACCTCCAGTAATTATTTTTGTACCATCTAATATGGCAGTAGGAAACCCTTGAATGTTGTAATAATTAATTCTGCTTATAGATTCGTCATTTTTATAATTATCGATGCCTCCGCCGTGATATTCAATAATACCTATTTTCTTGCTTTCTTGATGAAGTTGATCGGCACCTCTTGCTGCTGCCGGACAATTTGCACACCATGTTCCTGTACTTATTTCAAGCAACACGTTTTTACGGGCAGTTCCTCCTTCTAATGTTGTAGATACCGTAACCGGTGCCGACAATCCTTCTCCGTTGTAAAAAGCTTTTACTATATAGTTATATGCCATAGGATAAAGATTTGCATCAATAAATGACAAGCCTGTTGTTACTTTACAAAGGGTACCGTTTCGATAAATATGATAATTAACGGGTGTTTTATCATCAGGAGTTTCCCACGACAAAAACACACTGTCTCTGTTTTGTATTTCAGCAGTCAAGTTTTTAGGGGCATTAGGAGATTGGACTTTTTTTACATTTAAATTATCAAAATAAAATTCTGAATTTTCTGTATCGGTATTCCAACCAAAAAAACTAATTGTTGCAATATGCTTCAAGTTAGTGTCGTATGCTCCTATACTCCATTTAAATTCAAAAACTAAATTGCCTCCAAAATAAATTTCACACCAATCAGTGTCTAAATCAATGATTGTTTTAAGTTCAAACCATTTGTTAAAATCGTAGCTGCATTTGATTTCACTGTCGCCAAGCACAGTTGCTTCTCCTCTTTTAAACTTAATTTGATACCCCAGTTTGCTGTTGTTTCCGTTAAGTTCCTGTAACATATTGCAATAAGCAAGTGTGCCGTTAAGGATATACATTTTATAAGTAAATATATACCTTCCTTCTGTCAAATCTCCCAATTTAAAAATCAAATCGTTGCCATTTGTGATTTTTATTGAGTTTGGAACAGATACCGATTGTTCGGCAGATACTATAGGATCGGTTACTGTTCCGGGGGCATTATCCCAAGTTGTCCAAACTGTTGATGTTACCTGATCGACAAATTTGTTGTCGGCAATATAGGTGTCAAAATTTTCACTATATGGAAAGGTAATTTGTCCAAATCCCCATAAGCTGCATAAATATGCAACTGTAAATATGTAAAGTTTTCTCATTTTTTTGTTTTTTTTAGTTGGTAGTAATTATTAAAAACATAGTAGGTGTTATTTAAGTTTTTTGTTATAAAAACAATTAGAAAAGCAAGCAATAAAAATCATTTGCACTTTTAAATGTTTAAAATTATTTGATAACTGCAATTTTATGCTGATAGTTTTTGCCGTTATTGTTTATATTTACATAATATATGCCGTCGGTAAATTGTGAGGTGTTAATTTCAATGGTGTTTGCCCCATTTTTTAATATTTTGTTTGACATATTGTAAACAATTTTGCCTAATGAGTTATATATGTTAATGCTGACATTTTTTTTGCAATTCAAGTTGAATGACATATATGCCATATTATTTACCGGATTTGGGTATATCTTAAAATCGGTTAGCTTGTTATAATCATCAACGTTAGTACTTGTTACGCTAAATTGCACTTCTTGTTGTAAACCGAAATTATTTCCGTGTGCAATTATTGTAGAATTGTTATAAATTAAGTTCCACATACCTGAGCCCAATAAGCCGTTACCTTCTTGATCATAAATTTTAAATGAATAGCAACCGTCTTGAAGATCAAATGTTTTATAAACCAAACGATTAGGAGTTGTGTAGTTGTTTCCTGAATATAATACTTCACCAGACATGTTTTTTATTATTTCCCAACTAATATTTTTGGGGCTATCATCTAATTTTAAAGCCAACGCCACAGTATTGTTTACTTCTTTGGCAATGTTAAAATAATATTTTATTGTATCGTTTTGGTGAAATCCATCCTCTTGCCCGTTAGGTTTGTTTGTAAATACATTAAAAATACTATTTCCGGATATTTCAAAATTAAAACTTGGCAGCTCAACTATTTTATTACTCATTGGCGAAAGATTACCTGTCCAATTAAATTTGTGTTCTTCACCATTGTTTATACTGTAAACAAAATCAAAGGTTGTTAGGTTAACCGAACCGTAATTAGCTATATTTATTATTGGGGTGAGAGTGTTTTCACAAACAGCACTTGGGCAATAAGCCGCTAAAATAGCTACGTCGTTGGAATTTGAACTCTCAAAGTCATAAAGTTTTCTTTTGGCTCCTTGGAATATCTCTTTTGTGCTTGGATCTTGAATAAATACAACCACTTCGCAATTTTTATTTTCCCATGACGGATTTATGGTGAAATTTATGTTAATATCATTAACTGTGTCTGATGAAAAATCTAATGCGGTTCCATATTGATCGGGGTACATTGCCCTCTCTACAAAGTCAAGTTTATTTAATCCTTGCCATGGTTTAATTATTTCTGATTCAGTAAGAGCAAAATGCAAAACTAAGCCTGTACTACTTGCATCGGCAACTTTTGTAACCTTAACATTAATGCTAAACTCTGAAAAACCGGAATTGGCCCCTTCAATGTCTATCGTAAAAGACGAAGGTATGGCAATTTTTTCATTATACTTTTCAAGATAAGCCGGATAAGAACTGGTGGAATGGTCTGCTCCATCTACTACTGTTAGTCCGTCAAATGTAGCCATTGGCGTGGCAACCATTCCATAAAAGCCTATTCTTGATGTTCCGAAAGAATTATTGAAATCGTCATTTTTATGATATTCTATAATAGCAACATTTTTTCCGTTTTCAATTAAATCGTTAGCACCCATTGCAGCTCCGGTGCAATAATAGCACCATGTCCCTGTAGATATTTCAAGTATAACCATGTCTCTGTTTACTTGTTGTGCCATTACCATGCCAGAAGATAAGGCAAATAAACTTATTATAAATATTAAGAATTTTCTCATAACTGTTATTTATTTGTTGTTTTATTTTTTTTGCCATTTTTATTTAAATGCTCTATAATCTTTTTCAAGATACTGTTTTCAGCTTCTTTTTGTTTAACAAATCTGTCAATATCAGATGTGATTTCTTTTTTTTTTGACTCACTCATTTTTGTTAAATATGACTTTAATATTGAAAACAGGGTTACAAGGGTAATTCCCTGCCCCCCTATTTTCAATGTTAATTAATTAATAACTATTATTTTATTAATGAAATTTTTCCTGTAATGTTATTATTCCCGTATTTTAACTTATACAAATATATTCCTTCCGGCAATTGTTTTCCGGTATTGTTGCACCCGTTCCATTTTATTTGGTGCGTGCCCTGTTGTAACTTACCGTTTAATAAATCTTTTACTTTTTTTCCGCTCATATCAAAAATATCTATTGTAATATTTTTTTCGCTTTCAAGTGTGAACTTTAGAGTGGTTTCACTGCTAAATGGGTTGGGATAGCTTTGAATATCATATTTTCTATAAATAATATCTTCTTCAATTCCTGTGGGAATATCGGTTAAGGTTAGCATTGAAATATTGTTTGCAATATAAATATATCCACCTGAAATTTTAATCGAGTTGCCAAAGCCGGTTGTCTTAAATTCGTTGACTAAAGATATGTTGTCAAGGTTTGATAAATTAAAAATTTTTAAACCATTTTCAGTTCCTACATAAAGATTATTGCCTGAAACATAAATGCCATGAAGATAAGTATCAATTTCAAATTGCTTAAAAAGTGTCGGTGTTGACGGATTTGAAACATCTAATACAAGAATGAAATTTTTATCTGAATCAACATTATACATGGATGTATAAACATAATTACCAAAAAAATAAAAATCCGTAAAAAATATCCAATCATCTCCTCCGGGATAACTATAACTACCTGTACTTACAGGATTAATAGGATTGGATATATTAATTATTTCAATTTTAACATCAGCATTTATATAAGCATAATCACCCGATACCTGAATAGTATAAACCCAGTCACCTGTGCCATATGTTCCTAAAATTGTAGGATTTGCAGGATTACTTATATCTATTATTTGAAGTCCTTTATCTTTGTCGGCAATATAGGCATAGTTACCGGATATATAAATTCCGAGAGCTTTACCCGGAGTATCTGCAATACCAACTTGAACAGGAGTATCAGGATTGGAAATATCAAGGACTATTAATCCATCTGTACCTGCAGCAAGATATGCGTAATTGTTAGAGATCGCAACATCATAAACTTCACTTATATCGGATGCAGAAAAATGACCGACAAGTGCCGGATTATTCGGATCTGTTTTATCGATTATTTTCAATCCTCCTTTCTTATGTGCAACAAATAAATAATCACTTGACATGTCACAATTAACAACTTTACCCAGTGTCTCGTATTTTCCGCAAAGCGTAGGGTTTGTAGGTGTAGATATATTAACAATGTATAGTCCCCTGTCTTGGTCAACAGCATAAGCATAATTACTCGAAACATTGACTTTCCATACTCTTGACGGAGTTTGGTAATTTCCTATAATCGGCAAGGTGTCAGGGTTGGATATATCAATTATAATCATCCCCGGTTCATAATCGGCAACATACAGGTAGTTGCCCGAAATATCCATATTATAAGCAACCCCTTCCATATCGCGTGTTGTTACATGGGTAGGATTATTTATATCGGATATGTTATAAACAGATATGCCGTCCATATTTTTTGAGATATAAAGATAATTGCCTGAAACGCACACGTCAGACGCAGTTCCGCTAATAGCAATATTTTTAATATTTGTAGGATTTGTCGGTTGAGAAATATCTATTACATCAATGCCAGATTGATTGATGGCAATGTATATATAATTACCTGAAACAGTCATGCCACCAGCCATATATGAAATAGGACAAGATCCAACTTTTGTAGGATTGGTAGGGTCAGATATATCAATGACATTTAAAATTTGATCGTAGCTAATCATATAAATGTAATTTCCCAACAGTTCTAAATTCATGCCTATTCCGCTTGTAAGGCAAGTGCCTTTAACCAAAAGGTTTGTAGGATCAGATATGTCAATAACTGCCATCCCCCCACGATCTTCTTTTTTACCTAATGATACATAAGCAAAATTTCCGTTGATACAAATATCTTCAGCTCCAAACCTAAAATATAAATTATCAACAATTACCGTTGCTAAAGTATCAGAGATATCAATAGCTGTCAAACCGTTTTTAGAAACACAATAGACATAATTGCCGTTAACAGCAGTATTTGACATTCCTGACCAGAGTAATGAGCTGACAAATTCAGGGTTATCTTGCGCATTGGCATCCATATTGCCTGCAGCAAAAAATAAAATCGACATCGTGAGCAGTATTACTGCTGTAATTTTTTTGATTTTTTTCATTTTAATAATTTTTAGTTAATAATTTCATTGCAAAGTATTTAAAATAACAAGTTTAAAACTATTATTTTACCTGTACTTAACATGGAATAAAATCATAATTTACCCATACTTAATATGGACTTATGATAAAATTAAAATAATTGTCTCCGGATAATATTGTTTCATAACGGGCTATACAAAACATAATGAGTGTGCAAAGGTAAAAGATTGGTTTTATGAATTAATTGCAAATGCACATAACTCAGCTAAAATACGATCTATGTGATGCAATAATAAAGAATGGGCTAAATATTTTGGAAGCCTAACACTTATTTCTATATTTGGTATTCAAACAACCCATTGGTCGCAAAAGTTATTATTCAATATACAAATATCAAAATATTAAATAAGCTGATTAGATACCATCTAAACTAAATGAAAAATATAATTATTATAGGGTTTGTTATTCTATTGCATACAAAAGTTTTTTCTTTGGTATCGTATAGTAAAACCCCCGTTGATACATTGTTGAGCAACCTGTCAAAAGCAAAAACAACAATTGATACAGTTGATGCCTATTTTGGGTTGTCGTTGTATTATTTAAAGAATGATTTAGAAAAAACTGAGTATTATGCAAATTCGATGATAAGGCTTTCTGAGAAGATAGATTATCAAAAAGGTATTGCTGACGGATATTTTTCAAAATCAAAACTGTATCACAACTCATATTATAAAACTTCGTACGATTTTGCCCAAAAAGCCCTGAGCATATACCAAAGCATTGATGATAAGCGCCAAATTGCAAACAGTTTAGATTTAATTAGCATAGCCTTGCTGAACCTCAATGAAAAGGAGCTGGCTTTGGAGTACTACAACAAAATACTCAATATAAGTTTAGAGATAGGCGATTCAACCATATATGCTATGGCATTGAACAATATTGGCACCTATTATAGCGAAAACGGTAATAATAACCTTGCTATCGGTTACTATTTTAAAGCTGCCGATATTAACATAAAAACAGGGAACAAGAGTTACCTGTCTATTAATTACGGCAACATAAGTGTTATGAATTTTGATTTGGAGAACGAAGAAAATGCCCGCAAATATTATCGAAAAAGTTATGAGTTGAAAAAAGAGATTGACGATAAGCAAGGGTTTAGCTGGCTATACAACATCTATGCAAATATTATGATGCTTGAAAAAAAATATGATTCGGCATTGTATTACAATATAAAATCGAATAAAATTTGTAAAACCTTTAATAGGTATAATTTGCAAGAATATACCCTCGATAATATTCGGAGTTTATATTACAGGATAGGAGAGGTTGATTCGGCTTATCACTATTTAGTTGAATTAAATGATTTACGCGATACAATAAACAGTGTTGAGATAACAAAATATGTTTTATTGCACGAGATGGATTTGAAATATAAACAAGAACATGAGTTAAGCGAATTGAAGCATAATAATCAGGTTTTTAAACTTGCATTGGTTATTTTAACATTGGGGTTGCTGGTTTTTGTTACATCAATGGGTATTTATATAGTAAATAACCGCCGAAAAAGAATAAAATTGCAACATGAAAAATCGAAAATCGAAAACGAAAAGCTTGAACAGGAGTTAGGCAAAAAAAAGCAGGAGTTGGCTACATACGTAATGAGTTTGGTAAACAATAACCAGATGGTAAATAATGCTATTGAAAAACTGAACTCTAAAATTGGTTTTTTTCCGCCTAAAAACCATATTATTATAAAACAGATTATTGCCGAACTGAAAAAAGGCAACAATAACGATATTTGGAAAGAGTTTGAGTACCGGTTTAATGAGGTACATCCAAATTACCAAGACAAGCTATTAATTGATTTTCCCGATTTAACTCCCAACGAATTAAAGATATGCCTATTTTTAAGAATGAATATGAACTCGAAGGAAATTTCGCAGATTACCTACCAAAGCGTGTTGAGCATTGAAAAAGCTCGCATCAGGCTAAGAAAAAAATTGGGTTTAACGCATAAGGATACCTCTTTGGTTTATTTCTTGTCGAAGTATTGATAATAAGGCTTGTCTGCTGTTATTTGTTTATTATAAAATATGCTTTAGCCATATATTAACAATCGTACATTATATTAGCATCCAAATTTTTGGGTACATAAGTAGATTATGCCGCAATACACCAAGCTAAAGCGGTGTTATTATCATAACATAACGATATATGATTAAAGCATATTAAAAAAGGGTATTTTGGGTTTAAATTATAGCATGACAACAGCATGACAATAACATTTTTATTATTTGTGCCGAAGTAGCAAAAAAATCCTGTATGTACTATTCCATAAGCTTTGTCAGTAAGTGGTATTATTCTGTAACATTGTCTTGTTTTTATCTTTTGTACTATACTGTTTGACAGCATGGCAACTTACTATATTTGTTGTTGAAAACTAAAAACAGACTATTATGAAAAAATTTATGTTGTTAACCGGCCTATTGGTATTTTTGAGTATAGGCTACGTACAATCAAAAAGTTTGGTTGATGGACTTAACAGATGGCAAAAGGTGTCAATAGCCACAGAATCGGCAAAAAATATAGCTTTTGCCGATATTACTGCAGTAAATCGGTATGTTTCGGGTACTACAATGGATTTGAAGTTTACAATTTCGTTTAACTCAGATGAATATGGCGATTATGTTGAGATGGAATTTCCAACAGAATTTACATTAATAACCGCATCAAACCCTATTGTGCCAACCGCAGCAGGATCAACAAATCCATTAAGCCTTAATGATATTGAGGGGCAAAAGATTAGTTGGGGCAGTCAAAACGATTTTGGCGGTATGTCGTCAGGCACATATAATTTTTTTGTTACCGTTAGCGTTAATGCATCTGCAACAGGAGATTTGGAAGTGTCATATACAATATCGGGCGACGAGTTTGGTGACCCACCTCATGAGGATGTTACAGGTACGCTTAGCATTGAAGAACTTCCTGACGTGCCCGATTTAAAGCCGATGGCGACAGGTTTTTTTACTGAATACTACGCAGTACCTATCGGTCAGGTAACATCAACAGTAAGGGCTAATGTAATTAACATAGGCTCAACGCTTACCGATGCCACAAATGTAACCGTTAAAAATGCCGATAACTCTTTTAGTGGCTCTATTGCAATAACAACACCAATGAATACCGATGCTGAAGAGGATTTTGCCTTTACGGGATATACGCCGGAGCATCTTGGCGATGAGGTATTTGTTTTTACAGCTGAGGCTGATGATGATTATGATACAGACAACTCTACAGATACCGTAAAAATAAAAATTACGGCAACCGACCTTATCAGGGATAACGGTATTGTTGTTGAGACATTAAATATGGGGCAATTTGGCGATATGGTTGGCAATATATTTACTATATGCAAAAAAGACACGCTAAGCTCAGTTATTTCGTTCCATGTTGACCCTACAATTGGCGATTCGCTAAAAGCGGTTGTTTATTCGTTAGATGAAAACGGTGTTCCTGAAACGCAGTTGGGTATATCGCTGAACGTTATTTATACGGGTAATAACAGAGAATATACCATGTTTTTCCCCGATGGCGTAATACTCGACGAAGGAAGGTATTTTATTGGTTTAAAAGGAGGCAGCCACCATTTGAGGTTAGGCATTACAAGTACGTCTTATACCGAAGGTACGGCATGGGCATACTATAGCAATGCATGGCATGACTCAAATGTGAGCGGGTTTAAGCATGTTTATTATATACGCCCTCAGTTTGGCACCGAACTACCCGAATTTGATATTGAGTTATTGAACCTCGATATTTATGGATATGCTGTTAAAAATGACGATGTTACGATAAAAGGCGTATTGAACAACAAAGGTTTGGATGCAATGACATCGGTTGATATGGCTTATAGTGTAAATGGAGGCACCCCAGTTGTTCAAACATTTACAAACCTAAAGCAACACGAGCTTATTCCTTTTGAGATGACAACAAAACTTGCATTGCCCGATGTTGGCGATTATAATATCAAAGTCTATTTGTCAAATCCTAACGGGGTTAATGATGCCGATTTATCAAACGATACACTATCGACAACCGTAACAGCAATTGAATATGCACCGTCAAAAAGGATATTTGGAGAAGAGGGAACCGGCACGTGGTGCGGGTGGTGTGTTGCAGGCCACGTGGATATGGACTCGTTAAAACAGAAATATCCCGACACATGGATTGGTGTGGCCGTTCACCATAACGACATAATGGACGTTGAGGAGTATTCAAATGTTATGGATGTGAAGATCAATGCATCGTACCCGAGCGGGTTGGTTAATAGGACAAACCATATTTATGGGCCTAGTAATTTTGAAGAGGCTTATTTGTTGATGATTAACCAAGTAAGTCCTGTTGAAATATCATTAAACAATATTAATTTTAATAACGAATCGCGTGAATTGACTTTTGATATTGATGCCAAATTTTTTGCAGCACTTAATGGTGCACGCTTTAATGCTGTTATTACCGAAAATAATGTAACAGGTACAACAAGCGATTACGACCAGAAAAATTATTATTCGGGTGGGGAGCATGGCGAAATGGGAGGATACGAGAACCTGCCTAACCCTGTGCCTGCAGCCGATATGGTTTACCAACATGTGGCGCGTGCTATTCTTGGTGGATGGGGCGGCACCGAAAATAGCCTGCCTGCAACAGTTTCAAGTGGTGCAGAAGAGTCGCATACCTATACCATTACGTTGGATGAAAATTGGGATAAAGATAATATTAAGATAATTGGTTTTGTTATTGCCGAGGATGGCATTGTGCTAAATAGTATAAAAGGCGGTTTGCACACGGGCATTTCGCTAAATAGTGCCAATAATAACATAAGTGTTTACCCCAACCCATTTAACAACGCAATTGTTTTTGATAATATAAATAATGCAAAACAGATTGTTGTAAGCAATATTATTGGGCAGGCTGTTATGTCGGTTGATGTTACTAATAACAGTATGGTTGTTAATACCACCGGTCTGCATAATGGTGTTTATATTATTTCTATTATCGATAATATGAATAGTGTATCAACAATTAAAATGGTTAAGCAATAAGTTGTATTTAGGGATAATGTTTAAGGAGAATGCAGAGGGCCCGGTATTGCCGGGCTTTTTGCAATCTTATTGTTGGATTGCTGAATTGTTAAATTGCTATATTGATTTGTGTCAAAATACATCTATAATATAGCGCCTTTATGCCGTAAGCATGTAATTTGTGTTAATTTGTGAAATTCGTGGACAAAACTTCTGTGTCTCTGTGCCTTTGCAGTAAAACAATAATGTAACCAGTTATTTATCGATTAATAATAGTTTCATATTTTTAGGTTTTTAATAGTTTTTTGTAAAACCGTAATATGTAACACCGCCCTCTGGGCGGTTACAATTACCGCCCAGAGGGCGGTGTTACAAGCGTTAAATCCCCCGCTACCTTACAAATCTTTCCGTGTGGTATTTTCCAACTTATTAGATACCGTTTTTCTAAAAAACCTCTACGGTAAATAAAAAATGCAGTTATTGTTATATTGTTAAATTGTTGGATTGTTAAATTGCTAAATTGTTATATTGATTTGTGTCAAAATACATCTATAATATAGCGCCTTTATGCCGTAGGCATGTAATTCGTGTTAATTTGTGAAATTTGTGGACAAAACTTCTGTGTCTCTGTGCCTTTGCAGTAAAACAATAATGTAACCAGTTATTTATCGATTAATAATAGTTTCATATTTTTAGGTTTTTAATAGTTTTTTGTAAAACCGTAATATGTAACACCGCCCTCTGGGCGGTTACAATTACCGCCCAGAGGGCGGTGTTACAAGCGTTAAATCCCCCGCTACCTTACAAATCTTTCCGTGTGGTATTTTCCAACTTATTAGATACCGTTTTTCTAAAAAACCTCTACGGTAAATAAAAAATACAGTTATTATTATATTGTTAAATTGCTGAATTGTTACATTGATTTGTACCTAAATACTTGAATCCAAGGTGCTTTTATGCCGCAGGTTAACATAATATTTCCGATAGTGTTATATCTGCGAAAGAAAAGTGATTAGGTTAGCTTGCGAGTTTGAAATACCGAGTTTTTTCCGCAGCCTGTACCGTGCCGTTTCAAGAGCGTTAATGCTTTGCCCCGTTAATTCCGATATCTCTTTTGACGAAAGGTTAAGCC
>CAYQPP010000061.1:0-14644 GCA_964419235.1 uncultured Bacteroidales bacterium | reverse complement strand
TATTGTAAATAGATAAAATGCAGAATAAATAACGAAACATCCAATTTAATTGAATGAAAAAAAAACAAAACATTTTTTAGGGAATAGGTATCTCTCAATCATTTTCTTTTTACGCATTATTGCCTTGTTTTTGATGCACTACGGACTTTATGGACAATCATACTTAGTGCTTACCAGAAAACTCGACCTCTGATAAAAAAATCTTCATTTCTTAAGCTTACGTAACTGAAAAATTGAGTTTTATTGCAGACTCTACTTAACCTACCTATTTTGGCAATAGCCCCTAATTTCATCGTCGGCCTTCATATACTTATAATTAAAAGCCTTATGAAAATCGGTGCAAGCCAAACCTGATTTATGCTGCAATTTGCGGACAATACCCCGCTTATAATACAACTCGCCATTAACAGGATAAAAATCAAGCGCCATTGTATAATCTTTTTCGGCAAACTCATATGCATATATCTCTTTATACACATCGGCACGGGCAATATAAATTTCGGCATTGTATTTTTGAATGGCAATGCACTTATTGTAAGCCTTTAATGCGCTTTGATATTCGCCACCTTGCGAATAAATTTCGCCTGCCAGCTTATAAACATCAAAATCGGGTATTAACGATACCATTGCTTGCAAATCGTTTGTGGCCATCTCAAGCTTACCGCTTTTTAAGTAGGCTTTTGCCCTTGTAAAATAGTAATCTATTTGAACAGAATCCATTTTTATGGCAACCGCTATGCTTTTTAACGCTTTTTTTGGTTTATTTACCTCTATTTCAACAACTGCCCTTATTGCGTAATACTTTGGCACTTTATCGCGCTTTTCAATAGCTGTGTTAATTGAAACCAAAGCATTTTGGGGCTCGCCAATGCTAATATAAACCAAAGCTTTTAAGTAGTACGCCTTAACCAAGCTTTTTCTTATGCTGTTTAGTTTGTCGATTATATTTAATGCTTCTTCAAAATTCTCGTGCTCATATTCATACCATGCATCTTCAAGCATTAAATCATATTTTGAGTACCACTCGTTGCCCCATAATTCAATCCATTCATCAGAATTTTCAATAGCCGCAAAGGCCTCATCCGATTTTATGGTGCGCCGCATAAACCTGTTTTTCGATTCAAGATGGCTGCTCAAGTACTTAACAGCAAGCTCCGGCTTATTTAACTGCGCATAGCATTGTGCCAACTCATAATTTGCTTTTCTGTTGTTGTTACTATTAATAGTTATAAATATGTTAGCGGCTTGTTTATAATCGCCTAACAGATAATAGGTTGTTCCTAAACCTAATTGCGTTGCACTGTTGGTTTTTAATTGCAATTTGTTTTTGTTGTAGTACTCAAGTGCTTTTTCGGGGGCACCCTTTTGGTTATATGTGTTTATTACCAACAAATAGTTCGCATCAAAATTCTGACATAAAGCCGAAAATGAAACCAGCAATAAACCCATTCCAAAAACTAACCCAAACCATATTTTGTTATTATCCATAATTTATTTATTGAACCATTTAACCTTTATTCATCGCAACTTTTTTAACTTCAAACCATAATTTTACTCACTAATACCGTTACCTGTTTTGTCATAAAAAATATGCACAAAACCGCTTAAAATCCTATGTTCGATACCCGATATCCTTTTTTCATAAACATCGCATACATAATAATAAACACCGGGTTTTAGTATTTTTTTTGTCTGTTTGCTTTTTCCATCCCACTCAATTAGCGGGTTTGTGGTTTCGTAAACAAGGCTTCCCCACCTTGAGTACATTTTTAAATCAATTTTATCAACATATTTATTAATTACCTGTGCAGGGGTTATCGGTATAAAAAAGTCGTTTACCCCATCGCCATTAGGCGTAAAAACATTGGGTAGCTCGTAATACGAACAGTTATCGACACATACTATATTTGAGAAACCGCTCTCGTTTAAGCTTGAATCAACTGCGGTAACTGCATAGCAGCCTGCCAAAACCTCGCCAAGTATGTGTTTATACTGCAAACTATCGGGGTGCAGTACCGAATCTATTTTAACAAAGCTTGACTCAAACGACAACGCACCATAAATATAGTATTTCAGAATCTCCTGTTTTGGGCTGTTCAGTGTCCAAGTAAGCGTGTTGATATATGCTTCGCAGTCAGAAAACACCTCTAATGTTGGTGGCTCGGGCGGAATTGTATCAATAGGCACTCCGCAATTTTGGTGCGAATGGTTTATTATCGGCTCTATTATCCCGCCAAGGTTATAATGCCCATAACCTGTAACCCTGTAACAATATGTTGAGTCGTTCTCAAGGCCTGCATCAATAAAAAAATTGGTGTTTGAGAACCCTATACTGTCGTATAAAATGCTATTTGGCAATTTACGGTAAACAACATATTCCGAATTTATCCAAGGCGTGTTCTCCTCAAACTCTATTGTCAACTGCCTGTGTGCCCCGCTAATTTCAGGATAAATACTACTTGCCGTCATTGGGAATTCTGTTAAACCGTTGCTGTTATGAATCTCGATACGATAGCTATATGCCTGCCCTATGGTATTTATATGAACATCGTTGTAAATGGTGTCGCTATCAAAATTAAATAGGGTGTCGATAGTTATAAAATCGGTACCCCAAATACCGTCGGCCCGTTTTATTACATAAACAAGCTGCCCCGGGTATTCAATGGTGTCAAAATCAATAGGTTTCGACCATGCCAAATAAATCTCGCCATTCTGCTCATCATGCTCGGTAACGCTAACATTTGTAATTATAGGCGTTCCGCGTACCAATTCGGCACACACCTCGGCCGATGCCATACTCTCTAACCCATTGTCAAAAACAGCTGTAATCATATAGCAATACTCAAACCCTTGGTTTAACCCCGCCTCATTGTTATTGTCGAGGTATGCCGTTGCATTTTTATCGGTAATTGTGGCTATTTTTTCAAAACCCGTATAAGCAGGTACGCCAATTTCGCACCTGTCGGGAGTAAAGCCGTAACTGTTTATACTGCGGTAAATATTAAACCCCGAATGGTTATCACATGGGTAACTATCCCAAGTTAATTGAATGCTATTGTTTGCAGGCTCCAAACTCAAATTCTCAGGCGAAGCGCCAACAATGGTAATATCAACATTAATTTGGTCAACAAGGTTAACCTCGGAGTTATCATCAATAGCCTTAAAAACCACCTGATAAGGCTGTTTGCGCACATGAAAACATTTTGTATTCCACTCAAACGAACCAGTTACTATACCTAATGCCGGGGTTGAAAAGAATTTTGCTGCGGAGTCAACCTCAAAAACACCTCCTGTTGCCGATAGTGTAATAGTTTCTGTTGAACTGTCGCGGGCGGTAACATCAAATTGCAGATACTCTCCTGCTATTCCACAAATTGGGGCAACTGTATCAAAAACGGGAGGTGTATTGTTAGTATTATAAACCTCAATTTGCATGTCGCGTGTTATCCGGCTAATATTAATACCCTGCCTCCACTCATTAATATTAAAAGCCACGTTGTAAGCCCCCTCTTTAACCGGTGTATTCCAAACCAAATTGCCTTCAACTGCATCAATATAAATTGGCTCATTGCTCGATGGCGGAAATTGATAATTATCAATAGGGTCGCCATTTTCGCCTGTGCATACTGTCATTTCGTATGATAGGCTGTCGCCATCGGGGTCGTATGCCGAGGGGTTATGTATAAACACTTGATTAACAGCAGCTTTATCAACCGGCGGATTTAACAAGACGGGTGTATTGTTAAAACCCAATGCGGGATTTATCTGCAAAATAGTTTTTATTGAAAAAACTACCATTACAGAATTTGGAATATTCTCAACCCCCTCGTTCCGGTTTGGGTCTTCAACCAAAATTTCGTAAGTTGAAGCTCCCGAAAAAGTATGCCTAATTATATAAATATTTTTTCGATAAAAATCGGGCAAATCGTAATACACATCTCTATTCATTTCTGAATAAGTACCATCGCCCCACTGTATATTCAATTTAGGCCTGTCGGCAGGGGTAATACCCTCCGATGTTGGCTTAGTATTGGTAAATGTTACAACTGTAAATTCAAACGTGTAACCCGTTATATGTTTATAGGTAATCTCTCCCGCCCTATTGTGAGTAGCAAAACCAACTTTTACAAAAAAAAGTATTGCAATAATAAATAGTAATATTTTTTGCATACAGTACTTATTCAATTTATTTTACCAAAGTAATAGTTTTTTTTGTTTCAGATGCAGAAAACTCATATCCTTTTTCATTACCAGCATAACTAACTATTACAATATTATTTTGATCGCCAAACCAATTACAAAATAGCCTGTTCTCTATATCCAAACTAATATCGTTCGAGTTTAATACCCCTTCTAAGTAAATCCATACCGATAAATCGTCAACCTGTTTTTTGGTATATTTCAAGTTAATGTTTTTGGTTGAGCTGTTCAATTTAAACATTTTATTGATATATGCCTTAATATAGTCATTGCCCTTACTATTGGTATCGGAAAAATCAAAAGGTTTATCGGTATTGTTAAATGCCATTACAACGGCCAAAAAATCATCTTTAAAAACTCTTATCGCCACCTTTACCGAATCGCCAACAATGTCGATATTAGTTACCGAAAGGTGCAAAGGGTGTGCCTCAACATTACCCGGTTTTACTACGAGTAAAAAAACAGCTAATATGCTAAAGATTATAATGCGCATTAAAATTTTCAATTGTTTTTCAAACTTAAAAATATTTTTATTCTGAGGCACTAACATCAATAAGCTTTGCCAAAATAGAGATTGCTATTTCCTCGGGAGTTTTGCATACGATACCAATGCCTATTGGCGTGTTTATTTTATTAAATTCATCTTCGGTAACAATATTGTTGCTTAAAATATCCTTTTTTATTGTTGCAATTTTTGATTTGCTACCAACCATGCCCAAATATGCCAAATTTAATTTTGCACAATGCTCAACAATTGTTTTATCAATTGCATGTTTATATGTGGCCGAACAAACAAAGGTGTTTTTATCAAAAGACAGTGATTTTAAAGCCTCGGTAAAATCGGTATTAACACATTTAATTGAATCATATGTCATATTATCAAATATATTTGCTCTGTCGTCAATTAAAGTAACCGAAAAATTAAGCTTGCTTGCTATTTGTGCCAAGAATGAGCCTATATGCCCCGCACCAAAAATAAACAGCCTCTTTTTTGGTTCAATAACCTCAATAAATACTTTTGTGTGCCCGCCGCAATTCGTGCCTTCGTTGTTATCAAATTTATACTCAAAAACACCCGGGCTGTTTTGAATTAAGCATTTGTGAGCCTGTTTAATTACAGCCTGCTCTAAACTCCCACCACCCACCGAACCATAAATTGATTTATCATCGAACACAATCATTTTTGCACCTGCCTTGCGCGGCGTTGAGCCCGACGACTCAATTATAGTGCATATTGAGGCTGCAAGCCCCTTTTGTTGAATTTCATAAATTTTTTTGTAGATATTTACCATTGGTTTCAACTATTGATAAGCCCTGTCTAAAAAAGTTCTTTATTGCCTTTTTTATATTCGACTCATTGATTAAATATTGAAATTACAAATTTTAATCAAAGTTAAATAATTGTTTTGCCAATAAGATGGATTTGTACTCCTTTTTGCCATTTAGTGTCGGCAAGCTACTATTTATTATTTTGGAAGAGGCAAGTGGATACTAAAAGTTGAGCCATTACCATATTTGCTTTTAATATCAATTTTGCCTTTGTTTAAGGTGGTAAAATCATGACAGAGTATTAGTCCCAAACCAATACCTTTATTTTTCAAGTCGCCAATAGAGCTTCTGTCAATGCCGGCATCAAACAGTTTGTCAATATCCTCTTCTTTAATACCAATGCCGGTATCTTTAATATGCAAAATTGTATATTGATCGTCATTTTCGGCCGAGATAGATATATCGCCCCCGGGCTCGGTAAACTTTATAGCATTGCTTATTAAATTCCTGAATACTGTATTTATGGTTTGCTCATCAATATAGGCAAGTGTTTTTTTATTGCAGTTATTTGTAAATTTTATATTTTTTGTTTCGGCAGAAAGCTTTAACAATAATAAATTAGACTCAATTAAATCATAAAGATTAACATTTTTATGATTAAGAGTTATCCCCTCTTTTTGTTTTTTTGCCCATTTCAACAGGTTGTCTAACAAATCAAACAGGTTATTTGCCGATAACAATATATGGCTGCCGTATGACTTAACTTTATTAAAACCTTTTTTGCTGTCAGAGAGTGAAATAAGCTCGGCAAAGCCTACTATTGTTGCAAGTGGGTTTTTTATATCGTGTGCTATTATTGAAATTAACCTATCGCGTGTACTTATGGTATCTTTAAGTTTGCTGTTGTTATGTTTTATTACACTGTTTTTTTCTTTAAGCAATTTGTTTTTATGCTCAAGCTTTTTTGAGTAAAACAGTTTGGCTATTAAAAATAACAGTAGCAAAACCGTTGCCACCAACAATCCTATTGTTCTAACTTTTTGACTATAAAGCTGCGATTCTTGCAGTTTTATTTGGGTTTTTTGCAGTTTTATCTCATCAAGTTTTTGTTGCAAACGGTATTTCGATTCAATTTCGGCAGTACTCTTAATTATATCATCCCTCCAAATAGAGTCTCTTAAGTTTAATGCTTTTTGCGATGAATTAAATGCTTTTTTATACTGTTTTTGCTTATCATACAGTTGCGATTTGATATTGTATATTTCAGGAGTTATTGAGACATATCCTATTTCAATTGAGTTATTCAGGCTTTTATCTATATAATACTCGGCACTATCATAATTGTTTAAATTATAATACATATACCCTAAGTTATACATTAACCAAATAGTGTTATATGTTAAATTATGCTTTGTTGCAATTTTTAAGGCAGTGTGATAATAATAAAGCGCAGAGTCAAAATTTTGTTTTTCATCATATAATATTGCAATATTCATAAGAAATATTGACATATTATCATAATCAGATGTCAACTTGCTAATTTTAAGTGCTTTTTTATAATATAACAACGACTTATCAAAATCAAACATCTCAGAGGTAGAGTAAACATTAGCCAAATTGTTTAATGTTGAAGACAACATATTCGTATCCTTAATTTGAATAGCATACTCATATGCTTCTTCAAACTTATTTTTTGCATACTTGATATTGCTTAAATAAAAGAAGTTATTGCCTATTTCATTCTGCACATAATAAAACTTATTTAAAATATTTAATGAATCAAAAATAGCACCTGCTACCGATAAATCTTCGATAGAGCCTTTATAATCGGCACTGTTAGTTTTGCATATACCCGATAATCTTTTGCAGCTGGCATACTCTAACTTTTTGTTGTTGTTTAAAAAATAGTCTTCGCACAATTGAATATTGACAATCCCTTCAATATAATTTTGCTTTGTAATATTAACCCTTGCCTGAAGCAAATGACATAACGCCAAAAGCTCTTCGTCAGTTTGCAACTCCTTATAAGTAAAGCATGAATCTAAATAAAATTGTGCTGAATCAGGTTTTAATTTTAGGCTTTTTGCTTTTTTATACAAGCTCCACAGTACGGTGTTTTTTTTTGCAGGGCTAACACTTGCAACAGCAACATTAATACTACCCAACCAAAGAGCAAATAGAATAAAAACTATATTAATTGTTTTTTCTAACTTCATTTAAATTATTAAAATTTTATAACACAAAAGTTTACCAATATTATCAGTTGCAAAAAAAACGGCTACCGCACAATAGACATTTAACTGTATATTTTAATAATGGTATAATAATTCCCTAATAGAAGAAAAACATAGATATACAACTTTTCTACGATACAAAAGTAAAAAAGGTTATTAAAAAAATTAAAATGAATATAATACATGCATCAGTAAAAAATGTGATATATACTTGTTCAATAGTTCAATAAAGAAAATTCTTAAAGTTGAGTATCCTCGAGAGTCAAATGGTATTACGCCAACTTTATTTCAGCCCAAAAGCTAAAAATCGAATTTCCATTATTTTACCTTTCAATATTCTATACCTACATTTGGGTGTCCAAACTATATGATATGAACAATGCCATATACTATGAGACATACTTCTAAATATACTCATAATTATTGCTTTTTTGTTGTGGGAACAACATCATAAAGGCAATCATGAGAGATTTATCAGGCAAACCCGTAAAACATCTCTGACCACATTCAGAGAATGCGGTTTTTTATAACGCAAATAAAAATTTGACAAAAAATATAGTTTTGTTACAAAGACTACTTAGATTCGCATTCTGATAATATGTAAATCTGAATTATGACAAACCTTATACTCAGCATACTTTCATCAACAGTAATATTAATACTGTTCAAAATAATCGAAAAGCAAAAAATCAGCATCTTCCCTCCCATTGTCATCAATTACATAGCAGCATCAGCCCTTGGCTTTAGCATTAACAATACTGCAACACCAATACACCTCCACACAATTTCGCCGTGGTTTATGTTTTCAATTATTATCGGCATTTTACTTATAGTAAATTTTTATTTTATTGGCAGCTCAACACAAAAAGCAGGCATTGCCATTACCACCGTTTCGGCAAAAATGTCGTTTGTGTTGCCGGTAATATTTAGCTTAATGTTCGATATTAACGACAGTTTTAGCCTAACAAAAGCAATATTGGTACTATTGGCCTTAATTAGCGTGCTACTGGTAATATCGCCATCAAAATACAACATAAACAAACATGGCAGCATTATTTACCCTGTACTGCTATTTTTTGGTTTAGGCTTGTTAGACTCGCTTGTAAAATACTGCCAGTACCACTTTATTGCCACCCCCGAAAGCTCGTCGCTATTTAGTGCAGTAAACTTTACCGTGGCCGGAATAATAGGGCTAACACTTTTACTATTCAGCCAAAAGCATAAACAAGCATTAAAACAGCCAAAAGTTTGGCTCATAGGCATTACGCTTGGCGTGGCAAACCTCGGGTCGATGTATTTTTTAATAAATGCCCTAAACACACTCAAATTCAACAGCTCGCTTATATTTGGCATCAATAATATAGGCATTGTGATACTATCGGTTATTATTGCGTCTATTTTTTATAAAGAGCGGTTTTCAAAAACAAACTGGGTAGGACTGATACTATCACTACTTGTATTACTTGGTATGATTAGAATTTTTATTTAACATGGTAGAAGAGACAGATAAATACAAAACCATTACAAAACCATCGGAAGGTTTTTACAAAGAAAAAGGTAGCAAGTTTTATGCATTTGCCTACCCCGTAACCACAGAGGAGCAAATAAAGGATATTCAGAAAAAACTGCGCAAAAAATACTACGACGCCCGCCACCATGTTTATGCATTTAGGCTTGGCGCCGATTTAAAAAAATACCGCAGCAGCGACGACGGTGAGCCGTCAAACTCATCGGGACCGCCAATATTGGGGCAAATACAATCGAACGGGCTTACAAATATTTTAATTGTGGTAATACGCTATTTTGGGGGCACAAAGCTTGGGATACCAGGGTTAATAAACGCCTACCGCACGGCTGCAGCCGATGCTATTAAAAACAACACCATAACCGAACGGTTTGAGCAAGATGTTTTTACCATCGAATTTGGATACCCTTCGATGAACAGCGTTATGAAAATAATGAAAGAAGAAAACCCAAAACAGAGCAACCAACAGTTCGACAACACATGCAGCATAACAATATCGGTACGCAAACTAAACGGCGATAAACTAAGAGAAAAACTTAAGAAAATTACAGGGTTAACAATTCTAAAAAATTTAAAGAAGTAAACCACAAAGATATAAAAAAGAAAGTGATTTATCCATAGCAAAAAAAGTTCGTAATCTGGACATACTTACTTATATTTACCCAATTTTATTTTATACTTACCAACAAGTTGTAACTAAATGACAACCAATAGTTAGTATAAATAATTAAAGTGCATATTTGTTATGATTTAATGTTTACATCGTTCAAAAAAACAAAGGCTATCAAAAAATAAAAACAAATGAAAAACAGAAGCTTAGTATCTATTAACGACTACACAAAAGATGAGTATTTAGAGATTTTGCGTGTAGCCGCCGAATTTGAAAAAGAACCTGTACAAAACATCTTAGAAGGAAAGGTTGTTGCTACCCTCTTTTTTGAACCATCGACCCGAACAAGGTTGAGTTTTGAAAGTGCAGTAAACCGTTTGGGAGGAAGGATTATCGGATTTACCGATGCATCTTCGTCAAGTGTTAAAAAAGGAGAATCGTTGAAAGATACTATTCTAACGGTATGCAGTTATGCCGATTTAATTATAATGCGAAACCCGCTCGAAGGTAGTGCCCGCTATGCAAGCGAAGTGGCATCGGTGCCAATTATAAATGCAGGCGATGGAGCCAACCAGCACCCTACACAATGCCTGTTAGACTTATACTCAATACAAAAAACACAAGGCACGCTCGAAAACCTCAAAATTGCAATGGTTGGCGATTTAAAATATGGGCGCACGGTACATTCGTTGCTGATGGCAATGTCGCATTTTAACCCAACATTTACATTTATTGCACCCGACGAATTAAAAATGCCCGATGAATACAAAATGCTTCTTGACAAAAAAGGAATTGCATATGAAGAACATACCGATTTGGCAGAAAATATTAAAGACTGCGATATTATTTATATGACACGAGTACAACGCGAGCGTTTTGCCGACCCTTTGGAGTATGAAAAAGTTAAAAACGTATATATACTCAATAACAAAATGCTCGACGGAACAAAAAACAACCTAAAAGTTTTACACCCGCTGCCACGTGTTAACGAAATTAGTACCGATGTTGATACAAACAGCAAAGCATACTATTTTCCGCAAGCACTAAATGGTGTATATACACGCCAAGCCATAATGGCCAAAATATTAGGACTAAAATAAACTACAAACACATGAAAGAAGATAAAAAATTAAGCGTAAGTGCCATTCAAAATGGTACCGTTATTGACCACATACCGGCACAAAGCCTTTTTACCGTTATCTCAATTTTGGGGCTCGATAAGTTAGATGACAACAGAATGACTTTTGGCACTAACTTTAAAAGTGACAGGTTAGGCAAAAAAGCCATTATAAAAGTATCGGGTAAATATTTTGAAGATTTAGAGATTGACAAAATTGCATTGGTGGCTCCAAATGCCAAACTAAATATTATTAAAGAGTACGAGGTTGCCGAAAAACGCGAGGTAAAAGTCCCGCAAGAGATAAAAGCCATTGCAAAGTGTATGAACCCAAAATGTATTACAAACAACGAGGCCATAACCACAAAATTTACTGTAATTGACAAAAATGGCAGCATTTCACTAAAATGCAACTATTGCGAAAAAATTACCGATCAAGAACATCTTGAAATTATAAGATAAAACAGAATACGGGATTAACGGAGAATTAAAATTTTAGATTGGAGATTTGAGAACGGAGATTTTAGATTTAAGATTTTTCTCTGCGCCCCCTGCGCTCTCTGCGGTTAAAAAAAGCAATTAGCGTTAATTAGTGTAATTCGTGGACTATTTTTGAGGAAGAACAGATATTTGAGATTGAGATTAAGGTTGAGATTTTTCTCTGCACCCTTCGCGCTCTCTGCGGTTTGTTTTTTAATTAGTGTTAATTCGTGCAATCAGTGGGCAGTATTTTTGTGGAAGATTTGAGGTTGAGATTGAGGTTAAGGTTGAGATTTTTCTCTGCGTCCTTTGCGGTTAAGTTTTAAAAAGTAATTAGTGCAATTCGTGAACTATTTTTAGTGTCGGTGTTAATTTGTTAATAATTTGAATATAAGATAATAATACTGTTGCTTTTTGTAAAAACACTCACGCCGACACTTTTAGTAGTGCGTTCTCTGTAGTTTGTTTTTTTAATTTGAGAACTATTTAAGGAAGAGTGGAATTTAAAATTTGAAATTTTTCTCTGCGCCCCCTGCGCTCTCTGCGGTTTGTTTTTTAATTAGTGTTAATTCGTGCAATCAGTGGGCAGTATTTTTGTGGAAGATTTGAGGTTGAGGTTAAGGTTGAGATTTTTCTCTGCGTCCTCAGCACCCTCTGCGGTTTTTTCTTTAATCCGCAGATAATAATTTTAAACTATTCAATTACCCTAACAACAATATCATGTGCATTAACATATTTTTGCAAAAGCAACCGTGCATAATCCAAAGCTGGCATTAAATCATCCTTACCCGTGTAGCCGTTTATATTCATAAAAAAGCGTTTGGTATCAAGCCTAATGGCCGTGCGCACCTCGTCGCTGGTTGGTGTTCCAATACCGCCTTTTTCATCACGTAAAATAGGCAAATTATGGATATTCAGTTTTCCTTTTCCGATACCTTCATAATGCTCGCCCTCAGCACCTATCCCCGCCTCAACATTGCCCACCATATAATCAACATCGAAACCCCCGATAGAGTACCCCGTTTTTAGCGACAGTAAATTAATTAAATCAACCAACGTATTTATTTTATACAAACTTTCGCCCTTTACAATACGCCTCATCAAAGCCTCAGCCGACGGACGGTACCTGCCGGGTTTTTTGCCGCATGCCAAATACATATTGCGTGTAGCAGCAATTTGCGGGTTGGTTTTTATAGTTTCAATCGTGTAATTGTCCTTTACCTGCTGCGATGTTTTTTCAATCTCATCCCACAACAGTTTATTAAATTTAGTGTTATCAACCCTGCAAACAATCGTGCCCAATGCCATATTTGGGTTTTTATCTTTTAACAGTTTGCTTATTACTATCTCAAAATTATCCATATCCCAAAAATAGTTATTTGTATTTTAACAGAAAAGGCAAATTCCGTTTATAAGCTGAATAAATAGTGATATATTTATAAATGAGTTGTTATATTTTAGACACCATATTATCTTATATAAATAAAGAAAATTCTTAAAGTTGACCATCTCCTTGGCAGAACCAAAGGGTATTATGTCAACTTTATTTCAGCCCAAAAGCTGAAAATCGAATTTTCATTATTTTACCCTTCTATCAACCAGTAATTGCTGGTTGAGATCTTCCCCTTATTTGTATAATTTCCCCATCTTAATAAAATGAGAAAACATTGCACTTTACTGAACAACAACCCAATAAAAACAGGATACTCATGTAACACCACTCTATATGCGGTAATCACAACCGCTCTTAAAACTTAAACCAAAAAGTAACCCTGCCTACAACATCGGTTCCGTTTTCGATAACAATATTGTTTAAAAAATTATAGTTGGTTACCCAAACATTTGGCATAATATGCACTCCTTTAACCGGCTGGTAATCAATTCCAAATACTGAAAATTCAAGATATTCATTGGTATTGTCAGAGTTTTTAAAAACATCTAATTTCGCAAAACCAAAAAGCTTTTGGTCAATAATTGTACCCCGAGCCATAAATGTTGACCCGTTCATTTTAATATTTTCGCCAACCATTTGGCTTTGTTGCTTTATAAAAGGCTCTATTCCAACCGTTAACTTATCGTTTTGAAAACCAACAAATCCTTTAACAGTAAATTTATCTTCTGAAAATTCCTGTTGCTCATAATCGCCATATAGCTCAAGCAGAAGCCTTTTATTTAACAGCCGTGCATTAACCGAGCCATAAACTTTTTTAAAAATATCGAATTCGGGTTTTTGAGCAGCACCGTTTCCAACCATAAAATTATACCTAACAGTCCCATCGCTAACAATATTACCCGAAAGGGATACTCCAAGGTCGTTCGACAGCCCTTGCTTCCAATAATCCAATATTGTTTTTTCAACGCTGCGGTATCCCCATATTTTTTCGGTAAAGCGCGACCATGTGGGGGTTGATTGTGCACCAATTATCAAATCGGAACCCGAAAATATATTACGCCACCTAACATAGGCATATTTTATATTTACGCTCCTTTTGCCATTTGTTAAAAGGTTATCGTCATTACCTTCAAACATTAACTTTGCTGTAAATTTTTCGCTAAAATTGTATTTATAACCTAAATAAAACCTTCTGATAGAGAAGCCGTTATCGCCTTTGTGCTTTTTATTATACCCCCCTACCCCATTTTCGAGCGTATCGCCTTTTATCATATAATAATAGTCGCCAAAAACTTCTCCCAACACTTTACCATTGGGCTTAAACTCCTCACGCTTTGCCTCTTGCGCATTAATAAAACCTATTGATAACGCCACGCTAAATACTGCTGATAGTAATATTTTTTTCATTTGTTTATAATTTCAATATTAATTATTTGCAATAATAACCTATTTTTTTTGTTACAATAATTAACTTAAAGTAAAATCAATATTAAATTAATGTTAACCCGCCATTTATTTTTGTATAAACAGGTATGTCTATTATGGATAGCCAATTTGTAGCCATTTCTTTTTTAATGATAAGTGGCAGCGGGCATCATCCGGAAGGCGGCAATACATAACAAGTGCCGTAAGTCTAAAATCCAAAAGTCTTGCATCTAATATCTTGCATCAAACATCCTATGTCTTGTGTCTTAAGTCTTGTGTCTTGTGTCTTGCGTCTTGTGTCTTAAGTCTTGTGTCTTGTGTCTTGCGTCTTGTGTCTTGCGTCTTTGCGTCTTTGCATCTAAAATCTAACAGTCTTAATAATTTATCTCTA
>CAYQPP010000060.1:8852-14658 GCA_964419235.1 uncultured Bacteroidales bacterium | reverse complement strand
TAATAAAACAAAATACATATCTTTATTACCTGAAATTATCAAAACTAACAAAACAGGTAGATGAGAGCAATAAAAACCCTTGCTGTTTCAGCATTTATATGTCTAAACTTTTTTGTCTCTTTTTCGCAAGAAAAAGATATTGTTTTTGAACAGATAACAAACGAGAGCGGACGCAGCCTTGGCTTTATCACAGGAGTTGAACAAGACCAATCGGGGTTTATGTGGTTCTCAACCCGAGGTGGGCTATACCGTTACAACGGGTACTCATACAAACTTTTTAAAAACAGGCGCTCCGACAGCCTTTCGCTTCCGTTTAATGATATTACTTACCTTTATTACGATAACAACCATAACTTTTGGATACGCCATTTCGATGAGCTATCGGTTTTTAAAGATGAAAAAAGGGTATATACATTCGACAGCATAACATTGAGCAATTATGATATTGAAACAAAAATAGTTCAAGATAAAAGAGGCAATTATTGGATAGGCCCCACAGAAACAGGGCTAATAAAATATAACACAAAAACCAACACAAAAAGCATTTACAATTGCCCGCCAAATACATATAAACCAAAAAGTTGGGAGACAATAAACAGTATCCTGCAAAATAATAAAACCATTGCATCAATAACTTCGCCCGGAAATGACATGGACACTACCGTGCAGTTTCCGATAAAAAAAACCGGCTATTACCTAATTGCCTCAACCGGCGAAATTGACAGCTACGGCAAATACGATTACGGCACACTTTACAAAAACAACAAGTTAGTTTGGGAATTGTCAGCAAAAAAAAGCATGTGGGCAGGCGGCGAAGATAAAAATGTTTTTGAAACCCTGCCTATTGAACTTGAATCTGGCTCATACAAAATAACATATAAATCGGACAATTCGCACTCATGCAACAACTGGAGCGGAAAAAGCCCTGACAAAACTAACTTTTGCGGTATTAAATTAGTTGAAATAACCAAAGCCGAATTTGAAAATATTAAAACAAAACACCTTGATAAATACAAAGACTCTACATTTATTGAGTCGGAACAGATAAAAGACCTGATTATTGACAACAATGGCAATTTTTGGGCATTGACCGAACTCGGACTCGAAAAATACAATTATAAAAAACAGATGTTTGAGCACTTTCCAATAGATTTTAAAAAACTATTAGGCACAGATATTGGCAAAGAGTATTTACGGATATACCAAGACAAAAAAGGTATTTTTTGGATAGGCTCAATGTATGGGCTAATTAGATATGACCAACTGTGGGGAAGGTTTTTGGTATTCCAAAACAATGGGGATAAGCAGGTGCTTACCAGCAACACAATTTATTCAATATTTGAAGACAACAACTCGCAAATATGGATTGGAACCGACAAAGGCATCAATATTTACAACAAAGAGCGCAACACAATCCAAAAAATTACCGCCAACAACCACAACCGCTTATATGACAACCGGATTCTCAAAATTTTTGAAGACCGCGGCGGAAACATATGGATTGCCACTTTTGAGGGGCTCAACAGGTTAATAAAAAGCCGGTTTACATTTACCGATCTGAAAATAAATGCCGACAATGTTTACCCTGTTATATACGACGGTGCAGCAAATATATGGTATGCCCTCAATAACAAAATAAACAGATACTCAAGAACCTTGCAAACCATCGAAAACTATATTCTGCCCGACAGGCTGTTTAACACTAACGATTTTACGGGTGAAGCCGATTATATGATTTCGGACATGGTAATAAATGGCGACCAAAATATTTGGGTGGCAACCGACAACAAAATAAGCCGCTATAATATTTTTGAGAAAAAAATTGATTTTACAAAAGAGGCAGGGGCTATTATTGTTGGCACCGACAGTATAAAAAACATTGTGAAAGCACTAATTGCCGGAAAAAACAACAAGCTTTATGCTTTTTGCCCCAACGGCATGTATATTATAAACAGCCGTAATTTAATTACTGAAGATTTTCACCCGTTTTTACTAAATTATGAATTTATTGACGAGGTTGACCGCAACTACTTCAAAAATGCCCGAATAGATAAAAGAGGCGTTGTTTGGATACGGACAAGCATAGGTATATACAAATTAAACCAACAGCTAAACAAACTCGACTTGGTATTTGAGTTTGACGACGAAATTAAAAGAGGCTCATTGTCGGACGGAAAATTTGATTTTGACAAATTCGGCAACCTATGGTTTGCTACCCTACCCTACATAAATACCCTGAATGCCGAAACGCTTAAAGCTGAAAAATGGCAATGCAATTTCGAACACGACTGGGGTTTGGGCAATGTTAAAATAGGTAAAAACAGAATATTTATTTACGGCTCAAACGGTTTGTACAGCTTCAACACACAAACTAAAGAATTTGATTACTCGTCGGTTGACAACGGTTTTATTGACAATAACATAAATGGATTTGAAGAGGATAATTCGGGTTATTTATGGCTTGCCGGATTAAAAGGCCTCACAAAATATGATTTAGAGGAAAAAAAATCAAAAAACTATTTTACCTCATCCGATTTTACATCGCACCATTTTCTTGGCAACCCGCATGATTTTATAGTACCAACATCTGAAAAAATACTGTTTACAACCAAAGGGTTTGTTTCGTTTTTTCCCGACAGTATTAATACCAATATACCAAATGTGGTTATCGACAAATTTACAATAAGAGGAAAAGAGTTTGATTTAGACAGTTTGATCTATTACAAAAAAACACTAAACCTTAAATTCAACCAAAACTTTCTCGGATTTGAATTTGCCGTGCTTGATTACACAGCACCGTCGGAAAACCGCTATAAATATATACTTGAAGGTTTAGACGAAGATTGGGTTATAACCGATGCAAATAACAGGCGGGCAAACTATGCAGGCATTCCGCCAGGAAAATACACATTTAAAATATTAGGCGCCAACAACAATAAAATATGGAATAACAAAGGGGCACAATTACAAATTACAATAACACCACCGTGGTATAAAACATTGGTAGCATACATTTTTTATGTATTACTTACAATATCGTCGGTTTGGATATTTATAAAGGTGCGCGAACAAAAGCTAAAAGAGGAGAAGCAGATATTAGAACAAAAAGTAAAAGAGCGCACTGCTGAAATAGAGGCACAAAAAGAGACCCTTGCCGAACAGAATGAAGAGATAGCAGAACAGCACAAAAATATTACCGACAGCATTCACTATGCACAGCGCATACAAGCAGCAATACTGCCGCCGGCAAAACAAATTGACGATGTGGTTGATGATTATTTTATACTGTACCGCCCTCGCGATATTGTTAGTGGCGACTATTACTGGATTGCACGCCGCAACGACATTACCATAATTGTAGCCGCCGATTGTACCGGACATGGGGTGCCGGGTGCATTTATGAGCATGCTGGGCATCGCCTTTTTAAACGAAATTGTTAACAAAGAGGGTGTTGTTGAACCACATAAAATATTAGACCGCCTGCGCGAACAGGTAATAAACCAACTACACCAAACAGGCGAGGATGGTGAATCAAAAGACGGCATGGATGTTTCTATGTATGTAATCGACCACAAAAAAATGCAACTAAGCTTTGCCGGGGCCTACAACCCACTATACATTATTAGAAATAATGAAATAATACAGCTAAAAGCCGACAGGATGCCCATTGGCTACTATATTAAAAACACACCATTCTCAATGCAAAAATTTGATTTGCAAAAAGGCGACTGCCTGTACAACTCGTCTGACGGATACCCCGACCAATTTGGAGGCCCTGATGAACGTAAGTTTATGACAAAAAAATTTAAACAGCTTTTATTGGAGATACACAAAAAACCTATGGACGAACAGAAGAATATTTTAGATACAACAATTGACGAATGGCGCGGCGAGATTGAACAGATTGATGATATTATTGTAATCGGCATAAGAATATAAAGATACAATTGCCTATATCGTTATAATTTATAATAAGCTACCACCCTGTTAAAATAGGGTGGTACAATAACACCCACCAACAATCTATAGCCTGTTTTTAACAGACTTTAATATAATGCTTAAATCACATAACCCCCTATTCATACAATTTATCTCACTTTCCGCACCTAATAAAAACAACCATTTTATTGCAATTGGGTTTGTTTATTAACAAAATGATTTTTAGCTTTATACAATATTATTTACCTATCCCATGATGCCATGCAAAGTTCAAATAAAGAAATTAACATCGTTATAAACCAAATTATTGATAAATCATTAATTGTAGGTTCAATAGTAGGGTTGTTATCTCTTGTTGCAAGCCTAAAATTCAACATGCAAAACAATTATGTTGCATTTATTGCACTCGATTTTTTTGTTGTAGCAAGTTTTTTCACCGTTGCGTTAATGCGCAATAAGCTAAGTATTGAAATAAAATCATTTATTATTGTAATAGGGCTTTTTATACTAACACTCGGAAGTGTTTTTAAGGTTGGCGTTTTTGCCGACAGCAAAGTGTTGCTGATACTTATCCCCGTTTTTGCATTTCTTGGCTATTCGTTAAAAAACACAATAATAATATATGCAAGTGCCATTATCGGCTTTATATTTTTGGGATATATACACGTTTATGGCATAATAGTATCAAATGTTAATTTATCGCAACGTGCATTAACCACCTCGGCATGGATAAACAATACACTATTATTATCAATAGTGTCGTTTGTGGTAATAATTATAATTATAAAATTTAACAATACCTTTTTAAAACTTATTGCCGATTTAAAAAACAAAAACAGCCAACTTGAAGAGTATAAAGATAATTTGGAACAGCTTATACAAGAACGCACCAAGGAGCTGGAAATAACCAATAACGAACTTCAGATTAGCAACAATGAGTTAGAAACAACTGTTAGCAAACTGCAGAGCACCCAAGACAGCCTAATTCAAGCAGAAAAAATGGCGTTGTTGGGGGTACTATCGGCAGGGGTTGCACATGAAATAAACAACCCACTCAACTTTATTCAGGGTGGCATTGCAGGTATCGAAATGTTTTTTGAGGATAATTTAGAGAAGCAACAACTACAAAAAATATCTCCATTTCTTAACGGTATGAAAGAGGGAGTAAAACGCGCCGCAAATATAGTAACAAGCCTTAACCACTTTAGCAGGAACAATGATTCGGCAACAGAAAAATGCGACATTCATGTAATTATTGATAACTGCTTAATAATGCTCAACAACAAACTAAAACATAAAGTTGAAGTAATAAAAAACTTTACTGAACTGCCATTTAATTTAACATGCAATGATGGGAAATTGCATCAAGCAATACTAAATATACTGTCGAACGCCGAACAGGCAATCGACAAAAAAGGGGTAATTGAAATAACAACAGCAATTGAACAACAAAACTTAAAAATAACCATAACCGATAATGGATGTGGTATTAAACAAGATATTAAATCAAAAATATCGGATCCATTTTTTACCACAAAAGAGGTAGGCAAAGGCACAGGGCTTGGACTGTCAATTGCATACAGAATAATTGAAGATTCTAATGGCTCAATAAAACATATATCAAAAGAGGGAGAAGGTACAAAAGTTATAATACTTTTACCTTTAAACACTCTACCAGTGGACAATTAATACCGTATCATACATAGCTAAAATACTGTAAAATATAGGTTTTAATACTATGATTAAAACCTATATTGAGCGATTCCAAACTTTAAATATTAGCAATCATGCAGCACAAAAAGAAAGTTCAAAAATTTTCTGTCACTAACAAGGTAGATTCAAATTTTATGAATTCCTTTTTGTACCA
>CAYQPP010000060.1:0-8752 GCA_964419235.1 uncultured Bacteroidales bacterium | reverse complement strand
ATTGCATCAACACTTACCAATATCGACTCAACAACCAAATGGGCATATCTGTGCAAAGAGGTATCAATTGTTAAGGTTATTAGCAATGTTGAGCTTTACTACTACTATGTAATTAAATCGCCGTGGCCATTGAATAACAGAGATTTGGTTATACATATGAAAGTAGTACAAGATAGCACCACAGGAATTATAACAATAAACACACAAAACTTTGACGGCCTTGTTGCCAAGAAAAATGATTATGTACGCATTAAAAAAATGACAGGAAAGTGGGTGTTAACACCCTTAAAAAATGGCCTTGTTAAAATGGAATATTACATATTATTAAACCCCAGCGGCAATATTCCTGTTTGGATATCAAACAAAGCTATGGGGCATTTCCCCATAAAATCGGTAATAGCCTTAAAAAAAATAGTTGAAAAAAGGCAGGAATAAAATATCCCTGCCTTAATATCTATTGTTTTATGAATTTATTATTCAATAATAAGCTTTTGATTATAGACACTATTACCAATAGTAACCTTTACTAAATATCTGTTTTTTATGTTTAAATATTAGTAAAAACAAAGCTATCAGAAATAATTAACTTTGCAAACACAATAATAAAAATCACAAATTTGCAGGGCACAATATGAGCTTGTTGTCGATTGGTTAATATAATTTTAGGAGAGATGTGGCATTTTAGCAAACCTAAATTTCTGTTCGGCTTTATACAAACCCTGCATAATTCATAAAAAAGTTATTCACAAATTAAGCAAACGTTTTTTTTACTGTCTATGTAAATATATCTTTGAGGAGAAAAGAAACTTATAAAACATATTATTATATGAACACATGGTTTGAATGCAAGGTAAAGTATGAAAAAATGGGTAACGACGGGAAAGAAAAAATGGTTTCGGAGCCCTATTTGATTGATGCGGTTTCGTTTACCGAAGCCGAAAGCAAAATACACACAGAGTTAGAGCCCTATATTACAGGCGAGTTTTTTATTAATACTATTAAAATTGCCAACTACTCTGAGCTAATACCAAATGAAAATGGCGACAGGTGGTTTAAATGCAAGGCCGCCTTTATAAGTCTCGATGAGGAGAAAGGTATTGAGCGCCGCTCAAACACATATATTTTAGTTCAGGCAAACAATGTAAAAGAGGCTTACGACTATTTATCAAAAACATTGAGCGACTCTATTTCCGATTTTGAGATTCCGAGCATTCAGGAATCACCAATTATGGATGTGTTTGGATACTCAAAAAGCGAAGACTTAAATAGTGATATACCTGATAACCTAACCCCTTTAAGTGAAGTTGAAGAGTAACAGTACGTTATACATAAATCAATATTGTAGTAGTTAAGAGAAGTTATATATTTTCATCCCCCTTAATCCATCTATAATAAGTAAATATTGGAACAGACTTTAAAGAGGGCGTGTTTATCTTAAATACGACAACATTGTATCTTGAGTACAAATTATCTGTATTTACCTGCTTTTTTATTGTGTTAATCACATTTTTTTGAATTTTGGTTTTTTTCGGGCAACCAAAATAATAGCAGGTTCATCTACTACAAGTCTGATTTTTTAGTAAATTGCATTATAGTATAGTTTTTTAAAGAATAAATTAAAATTTACCCATATGAGAAAAATTTACCAAGCCTTGATTTTTACCGGAACATTTTTGTTCTTTTTTAATGCAACAATACTGCCTGCACAAACTCTTGAAGAGTATAAAAAGCAGCAAGAAGCCGAAAAAAACAAATTTAAAGAAGACTACAAAGCCGGTTTTGAACAATTTGTGAAAGAACGCGACGAGGCCATCCAAAAAATGGATGATGAATTTAAAGAGTTCTTGAAAAAAGAGTGGACAAATTATGAATTATTTAAGGCCGAGCAGCGCAAACCCGAACCTAAACCGGTTTCGGAACCTGTTTACAAAGCCCAAGGCGACAAACAGTCCACACAGCTTAAAGTTGAAGTACCGGCAAAAGTGGAGTCGATGGCAATTGCCCCCGTACTCCCTGTTTTGGCAAAAAGCACACCTGAAGATTATCAACCAAAATCAACAAACTTTGGATTTTATGGCGCCAATCTGGATTTAAAATACGACTCGAAATTTATCTCATCATTCCCGTCCACAATAAATGAGGATGTTATTGCCGCAAAATGGGACGAAATGAGCAAAACAAACTATTCTGATGCCATTAACCAGCTAAACAGTTTTAAAACTAAAATGAACCTAAACGACTGGGGATATTACCTTTTGGTTAAAAACGCATCGAAAAAAATATCGGCAAACGAAAACACCCAAGTTTTTATGGAGTGGTTTTTATTAACTAAATCAAACTATAAAGCACGTTTGTCATTTAAAGGCTCAAAATTGTATCTGTTGCTGCCATCGTCGAATAATATTTACGGAATGCCGTTTTTTACTTTTGACAACATAAGGTACTACATGGTAAACGGCTCCGAAAGCGATATTTTTACTTATGACCGCGATTTTCCGGAAGCACGCATAATTATGGATTTGAACCTGTATAACTCAATATCGACAAAAGAGCAGATAAAAACAAAACCTGTAAAATTTGAATTTGACGGACAAGAATATGCTTTTGATGTAAAATACAACCAAAATGCCATCAACTTTTATAGCGACTACCCATTGGCAGATATCGAAGTATATTTTGATGCCACAATTACATTGCAAACAAAAGAGTCGTTAACCGATGGCTTGCTGCCGCTAATTAAAGATAAACCGGAATCGGAAGCTGCCCTTTTGCTGCTTAAATTTGTACAAACAGCCTTTAAATACGAAACCGACGAACAGCAATTTGGACAGGAAAAATTCTTTTTCCCCGACGAACTGTTTTACTACCCCGCATCCGACTGCGAAGATAGGTCGGTACTGTTCTCGTATCTTGTTAAAGAGCTACTCGGATTAGATGTTATTGGATTGAATTACCCAGGCCATATGGCTACTGCGGTTAAATTTAACGATGATGTAGTGGGCGATTATATAAATTATAAAGGCGATAAATATGTTGTTTGCGACCCCACATATGTTAATGCACCCATTGGACAAACCATGCCACAATATGCCGATAAAAATGCAATTATTGTTGAACTAAAAACATCGCAAAATTTATTGGGACGCGGAAGAAAACTTTGGCGCTTGGCCAACAAAAAAGGGTTATACCAAGGTGGCAATGGCAATAATATAGTTTTTGATGAAGATGGCAATGCATATATGTGCGGCTATTTTAAAGGCAATGTTGACTTTTTTGGCAATAAACTCAGCTCAATACAAAATACAAACGACGTTTTTGTTGCTAAGGTTACCCCTAAAAACACGGTTGAATATGCATTTAAGGTTGGAAGCCCCGGCAACGATATTGCTTACAACATTGTATTAGGAAAAGACAACAGCCTTTACTTTACCGGCTCGTTTAACAAAAATATTAAAGTGGGCAACAAAGTACTTAAAGTTAAAGATAATGGAGATATTTTTATTGCAAAATGCTCACTCGACGGCAATATAAAATGGGTAAACCAAGCTGGCATTGAACAGTTAGACAGCTTAAATAATATGTTTGTTGCCCACTTTGATGAAAACGGGAAAAAATTATGGACAAGGACTTATGAGGAGTCAGAAGATTTTACAGAGTATGGCATTACGGTTGACGATATGGGCAATTCTTTTGTAACAGCATCACTAATTGCATCGGCAGGTATGGATGTTTCAACAAAATCATACGAAAGTTACACTGCTTTTGACCCTATCGAAACCCTTAAATTAGAAAACGACAAATTAATAGCAAAACACTACGAACCCGGAATTGCAGGGTTATTTGCGGTTTTATATATGGTTAACAACAGTAGCGTTTCGTTACCCGGCAACCAAGCCCAAAAAGCGTTAGACAAGCACAACCCAAGCTTTAGAAAAAAATCGCCGTCAATTTATGAAAACATCGGAAGGATTGAATTTATCAAAAACTCACAAGGTATTGTTACCATAAGGACAGACAATGGCAAAGATGTGAATTTTAATACGTTGCGTGTAAAAAACAACTCGAAAATTAAGGTTAGCATGTTTAACAGCGGGAATGCTCAAATTGATGTACTATCGGGCATTATGGTAGGCAAAGCCATTATTTGGTACGACTTAAACTATATACGTTTGTTTAAAGCCACAGGCGATTTAATGTTTGACTATGATACCGATCACACTCAGAAAAAAGTGAACATCAAAAAAGATATACTGTATTAATTGTTTTACCCCTATATCAACCAGCAATGCTGGTTGATATTTCCCCTAAAAATTAAGGGAGAATATATGGAAGCCCGAAGAATTATTTTGATTAAATTAGGCATCGGTTGAATAAATATAAAAACATTCAACCGATGTTTTTTATACCACCCCCTCTAAAAAAACCAACAAATCGGCCACAACAAAAGTACTTGCCCCCACAAAAATAATATCTGCCGAGGCGGCACTATCCAACGCTTTTGTATAGGCTTTGGCAACCGTATCGTATGATTTGCCTTTTAAACCTAACCCTGTTCCAATTTCGGCCAATTTTACATGACTTACTGCCCTTGGTATTGTTGCTTGCGTAAAATAGTATGTGGCATCTTTAGGAAACAAACCGAGTATTCTTTTAATATCCTTATCCTCTACCACTCCTATTACGATATGCAATTTCCCGAATACCTCTTTTTTTAACTGATTTACCACACAAGTTATCCCCTCAACATTATGACCGGTATCACAAATAACTTTTGGTATTTTCCTTATAACCTCCCAGCGCCCGCGCAAATTCGTGTTTTTAACAACATTGGCCAACCCCGAAATAATAGCATACTTTGGTAAATTTAATATAGGTACCAATACTTGCAACGCACCAAAAACCGGTATAATGTTTTTTTGCTGATACTCGCCAAGCAAATCGGTTGATATGTTAAACGTAGTACCACTCTGCACATTTTTAACTATCATCTCACGGCTGTTATTGCCACTCTCCATCATTCGCACCTTAAACCTGCGCTGCGAAAAACAGACTGATGAATCATTTTCGGCAGCCTGTTTAATAAATATTGGTGCAGTTGCCTTGTGCTCATCGCCAATAATTACCGGAACGCCTTGCTTTATTATGCCTGCTTTTTCCATTGCTATTTTTTCAAGCGTACTGCCCAAAAACAATATATGGTCGAAACCAATATTGGTAATTATTGAAACCAGCGGGTTTATAATGTTGGTAGAATCAAGCCTACCTCCCATTCCAACCTCTATTACAGCAATATCGACACCCTGTTCGGCAAAATAGTTAAAAGCCATGGCAACTGTCATTTCAAAAAACGAAGGTTTTATATCTTCAATAATACTTCTGTTTTTTTCAACAAACCCAACAACCTCATCCTTTTCAATCATATTGCCATTTATCTTTATCCGCTCTCTAAAATCAGTTAAATGGGGCGATGTATATAGACCTGTTTTTAAGCCTGCCTCTTGCAAAATAGATGCAAGCATGTACGACACCGAACCCTTGCCATTGGTGCCGGCCACATGTATTGTCTTAAATTTTTTATGCGGATGGTCAAAATGGGCATCTAATGCAAGCGTATTGTTTAAATCGGCCTTGTATGCCGATTTACCAACCCTTTGATACATAGGAAGCTGCGAAAATAAAAAGTCGATTGTTTGCTGATAATCCATAACCTGTTTTATTACAAAAATAGCAATCAAAATGTTAAAATTGAACTTTTTTAAAGTTGTTTACTAAAATACTTTATTAAGCAGCAAGAATGCTAATTTGTTTTACTATCTTTAGTATAATGTTTAACCATAAAATACTATGATATGAAAAAATCAACCGCAAAAATATTCGTACTCGACACCAATGTATTACTGCACGACTTTAGTTGTATCTATCATTTTCAAAATAATGATATTATTATCCCGATTATTACGCTCGAAGAGCTTGACAGGTTTAAAAAAGGAAACGACCAGATAAATTTTAATGCACGCGAATTTACCCGTGAGTTAGACAACCTTATTGAAAAAGAGTTTCCGGTTGATGGAATATCGCTCGGTATAGGTCGCGGAAAACTGTTTCTTGAAACAGGCAAGCCATTTTCAAAAGAGATACAAGATTCGTTTTCGGAACAAACACCCGACCATAGGATTTTGGCTATTGCCGATTATTACAAAAATAAATATACAAAACGCAAGGTAATACTTATAACAAAGGATATTAACCTGCGCGTTAAAGCCAAATCGCTTGGCATATTGGCCGAGGATTATACCACCGACAAGGTTCAAAATATTGAGGAGCTGCACAAAGGCATTGATACTATCGAGGATATCAATGTAGAACTAATAAATAGGTTCTATCAAGAATATGAGGGGATTGATGTTGACGAATTCAAATTTAAACGTCAATTGTCGGCTCATGAATATATTATCCTGAAAAGTAATGGCAAAAGCGCCCTATCGCACTACGACCCATTGCAGCGCAAGCTAAACAGGGTAGAGAAAAAACGTATTTATGGCATTGAGCCGAGAAATGCCGAGCAAACATTTTCATTAGATGCGCTTATGCGACC
The DNA here is from genome assembly GCA_964419235.1 of uncultured Bacteroidales bacterium. GTDB lineage: Bacteria > Bacteroidota > Bacteroidia > Bacteroidales > SZUA-534 > GH45. The sequence continues at coordinate 2,157 of CAYQPP010000060.1, read as the reverse complement.
CGATATTTCGCTAATATCGCTTACCGGCAAAGCCGGAACAGGAAAAACCCTATTGGCATTGGCAGCAGCACTACAACAGCACCATATGTACGATCAGATATTTCTTGCCCGCCCAATTGTGGCATTGGCCAATCGTGATTTAGGCTTTTTACCCGGCGATGTTAATGAAAAAATTGGACCATATATGCTACCCCTATTTGACAACCTTGGCGTAATAAAACACCAATTTAGCTCAAACAGCAAAGAGGTAATGCGAATTGAAGAGATGGTAAAAGATGAAAAACTTTTGATTACCCCACTTGCATATATTAGGGGCAGAAGCCTGTCGAATATATTTTTTATTGTTGATGAAGCGCAAAACCTGACACCACACGAAATTAAAACTATAATTACCCGTGCCGGCGAAGGCACTAAAATTGTTTTTACCGGCGATATAAACCAAATTGATTCCCCGTATCTCGACACCACATCAAATGGGTTAACCTACCTAACCGACCGAATGAAAGGTACAGACCTTTTTGCACATGTAAACTTAATTAAGGGCGAACGGAGCATTCTGGCCGAACTTGCAAGCGATTTGTTGTAAATATTGTCAGCAAAAAAACTCTACAAAATTAAAAATGTTTCTTGCTGACACCAAATAAAAAAGCCTCTCAAAATGAGAGGCTCTTGCACACTTCAATATTTAATATTTTAATAAGAATCAAGATCAATTTTCATGGTAATACCACCTGAGGTAAGCTTAACCCACGAATCACACTCTCCGTTATCAACACCATCTTTGTCAATACCAAAATCAACTGTTATTTCTGTTGGGTTATCGCCTTCAAAGTCTTTGGTCAAAACAAGTACCCCATCTTTAATATAACTACAGCTTGTTGCATAAACAACATCGGTAAGAACAGTCTTATTTTTTACAGTATCCATTACCTGTAACGCATCACCATTAATCAAAAATGAATCATCGGTATTATCCATTAATGTTGTAACGCCTTCATACCATTTTAGTGTTTGGTCGCAACTCCACAAATAGGTTATACCCCCCTCTGTTATAGAAATATCTCCTACGGTTTCCATTGCAAATAGAGCAAATGCATCATTAAAATCTTCAACTGTAAGTTTCATTGTTCCTGCCAATGCAGCACCACTGTTTTCATAATCTTCAAAAGTAATGGTTGCTACCAAATTAGGGGTATATCCGGGAGTACCAGAAAATTCAACAATAATTTTACCCGATGCATCTGCAACATTAGTAAAATCCAAAGTCATTGTAAAACCTTCCCAAGAAACTTCAGGGTCGCCACTTAAAGAACCACTTTTAAAATCGCCATCATTATTAAAACCAAAATTGTTAACATTCTCGAATACTTTAATTGCACTCAATTCGGTATTAACACTCTTTCCAACTTCTGGCGCTGCATCAACTAAATCTTCGGGCGATGTTGTTGACTCACAAGCTGCGAATGCCAACAATAATACAAATACCATACTTGCACTTTGCAAAATCTTTTTCATAATATTACTTTTTTTGTTAATTAATTAATGTGAAATTCATTTTAAAGTTAATTCAAAAATGAGGCTTTTCAAAATCCAAAACCTATTTTTACACTAACTTACGTATAAGATTGACCATTGTTTCAAAAAAAACTAAGCTTGGGCTGTTGGTCCTCCAAAGTTCATGGGCATATTTGGTGTACCGCCTCCCTCAATATGTTTTATTTTTCCGTGCATGGCTTCATACTTTGTGATATTGTCTTGTAATGCCCCTAATAACCTTTTTGCATGTTCGGGGGTTAAAATAATTCTTGATTTTACCTTGGCCTTAGGTATTCCGGGCATTATGCGAACAAAGTCAAGTACAAATTCGGCACTTGAATGGGTTATAACTGCAAGGTTAGAATAAACCCCCTGCGCAATATCTTCGCTTAATTCAATATTCAATTGATTCGATTTTTTTGAATTATCATCCATAGTTTTAATAATTTATTAATTTATTACAAATTTAATAAAATAAATTGGTAACCATTCAGTATGAAATAAATGATTATTATAATAAACTATGCTTTAGTCAAATATCGTGATATTATGAGAATAACACCATACTTTAGCTTGGTGTTTTGTAATTGTCTTATACACCCAAATAAATTTGGGTGCTAA
>CAYQPP010000059.1:0-14712 GCA_964419235.1 uncultured Bacteroidales bacterium | reverse complement strand
CTTCAATATTCGAACTTTAATTTTAGAGTTTTGCATTTTTATGTCATAAGTCATATTTCTCAATTATCAATTTTTGTAATTTTGATTTAGAAACTTAAAACCTTAAAATAAAATTAATATGAAAAAACTTGAAAATTTGCGAAATATCAAAACAGAGGTAAATAAAATGGACTTTAATTATAAAAACACTCACCGTATAATGTACCTTGTTTATAGGAGCAAACAACTATTTGAAGATTCCGGACCAATTCCGAATAAAGACATTGCACTACACCAAACCAATAAATTAATTGAGGTTGAATTAATGGAATTAATAAATAGCGACTCAGAAAAGGAGGTAAAAAAAGCTTTTGACGAGGTTGTTGATAACTTTAAAATAGTTTTGGATTATATTGCATAGTATATAAATTGCAGTACTACTCTGTTGTATAGGCAATTATATATATTATTGAAACTGGCTTTTATTAGGTTTTTAAAATTATAGCGATTGCTATTACCATCCTACGGACTGTAATAGCAATCAATACATTTTTTTGTAATTATCAACACTGCCCTGAAGACGGCAATGCATGGCAAGCCATATTGATTTATGACTTTATTTATTGTTTATTGATAAGTGAATCATGTACAGCTTGTTCGGGCTTTTTTTCGGGTATTTCAACATACCTTTTAAATGTTACCGATTGGATAATCTTGCGCCCTCTATTCCTATTATAACCTGTACGCATAACCGTAATCTCTTTTTTATCGAATATAATTGATACCAAAGCGCAAATATTCTCACCGGGTAACACATCGGGCAATTTTTTCCAGCCTTTCATTAAACTCAACCTATTTGGAATATCAAGGCGTTTATTACTTAGTGTGGTTTTGTTGGTATAGCTCACACAACATATTTGGTTTGCTGTATCAACCATTATCTGCATCATTACAACACCTTTCAATTTGTCAATATGCTTTTGCTCTAAACCCGATAAAAAATCGACTACCATTATGGAGTCGTCAGGCTCATAATAAATATACATCTCACTATCTTCAAGCGTAAATTTCAACGGACAATTTGAGAACTGTTGCTCAAACATTTTTTGCGAAAATAGCTGATTAACACTCAATTGCAATACTATTAAAATAAGAATATATTTCACGAGTTTAAATTTTAATTAAATAATTGGTACTTATTTACCACATAAATATATAGAGTTTTTATTTTACCTCTCTATCAACCAGCAATTGCCAGTTGATATCTCCCCTAAAATTAAGGGAGAATATATGGAATCCCAAGGCTAAGCCTCAAGGAATTCTTTTGATTAAACCTTGATTATTAACAATGCATAAAAGTATAAAACTATTGGTATTAATAAAAGTTATTATAATTATTCAATTATTAACTCAAGTTGCGTAACCGACGAAACATGAAAATAGCCCAATGCACTATTTGTAACATTTGTGGGCGGGTTTTTTAAAGGTGTTTGTATGTTGCTAAAGGTATTATTGGTTTGCTTGTTTAGCGCATAATAGTATTTATACATGTTGTATGAAATTGCATGCAAATCAATATCAACAGTATCGTTTACCATAAATACATAAGGTACAAGGTACTTAACCGTATCGTTTGCAAAAGCATCGTCAAAAATTATTAAATCGTTGTAGCCATTATAAATACTATCGTTTTTTGAAACAACCAACCTATAATAATTTGTTAAGTCGTTATCCTTTTTAATATACAGTTTTATATAATTACCTGTGTCTGAAACAAACATTGTAAGATGTTTAATTTCGCTTTTTAAAACAACACAAGGTTGCGGCATAACCTCGGTAGCAGTATATGCCAAATTATTAACCGACACATACAATGTGTATTTAGTACCGGGTATGCCTATCATTTCATTAATAACAAAAACCCCCGGTTTCAATAGTTGAAACACCTCTGAGTTACCATTATTATCAGAAACTATAATCTGCGCATTTGATATTGGATGATAATCGACCTTATCGTTAGAATTTGCAGAGTATGACACATTTACATAATAAGGCGGTGGTAAATTACTTATCTGTCCCTCAATTACAATTTTTTGTTCATAATCTTCAAACAGGTCGGCATCAGATACCTGATAACAGCCAAACAGGCTCATAAAACAAACTAAAACCGATATATACTTAATTTTAACCATATATTAAAACTCAAATCGGTACGATACCGATGGTACAAATTGATATAGATAATAAAAACCCGGATTTAACCCCTGAACCTCAACCTCGTTTTCATAATCAGGAATAAAATAGTAGATACCAAGCGGGTTTTTCCTAAAATAGGCATTATAAACCGAAAAATTCCAAAAACTCTTCCATCTTCTTGTTTCATTATGTTTTCCGGCAATATCCAAACTTAAGTCGAGCCTGTGGTAAGGCGGCAATTTTTTTGTGTTTACCTTACCATCGTTAAACTGCAAATAGGTTTTGCCGTCAACCTTATACTTTCCGGTAGCTGCCGTATATGGTGTTCCCGATGCAAATATCCACTTTGCCGAGGCTGAAACCCTACTGTTAAAATGATAAACGCCTGTAATATTTAACGAATGCTCTCGTGTATGCGATGCAGGGTACGGATTTCCATAATTCAACGATTCGGTTTCCCAAATAGCCTTACAATAATCGTACGACAGCATTGCACTAACATTTTTAATTTTATATGAAAACAGCATCTCTAAGCCATAGGCAACACCGCTTGCCTTGTGCAAATAACTTTCGGGGTCGTCGGTGTAAAGTATCCTTTCGTCTTGCATTGTCTCAATCAGGTTCTCCATTTTTCGGTAATACACTTCTGACAAAAAGTTTACACCCCACACATTTTTGTTATAATACCCAATTGTGTAATTCATACTTTTTTGCGGAATAAACGACTCGTTTGAGGGCATCCAACGGTTTATTGATATTCCGGCTGTGCTTAAGGGCAACTGGTGCAACGGCTGAACCTGCTGGCTAAAACTTCCTTTTACTGTGGCATTTTTGTTAAAAGCATAGCTGATTCGTAAATGGGGCTCGACATAAGAGTTGCTCAATCCGACCAACGAGTCGGTAAAAGGTTCGGTTAGCAGATATGTAAACCGCAAACCGGCATCAATACCAAGTTTTTTGTTTATTGTTATCTGTTGTTGATAATACAGGCTATTAAGCAACATTTGATCTAATGACGATTTATAGCGGGTTGTTATTGTTTTTTCGGTTTTTGTCAACAATGAGAATGGCGAGATATTAAAAATATTAGCTGAATAACCAAAAGTGCACTTAAATACATCGGAGTAGTAGTATGAAAAATCTGTCTTGAATTTTTGGTTGTTTATTATCGACTCCCAATATAACTGCTCATTTTCGTCGCGGGTACCCTGATTCATTAAATTTCGGCTTACCGATATTGTTGTATTTGTAAACAGCCGATGCCCAAACAGGTGGTTCCAGCGAACCGAACCAAGGTAATTTGAGTTTACCATATTGCTATACTGCGAAAGCTTGTCGGTTCCGGCATAACCCGAAAGAAAAAGCCTGTTATTTTCATTAAATTTATAGTTCAGCTTAAAATTGCCATCATAAAAATAGAACTTCATGCTTTTAAAATTGGGGTCGGTTGACAGAAGTTTCATAACAACATCGACGTAAGTGCGGCGAAAGGCCACAAGCACCGACGATTTATCTTTCTTTAAAGGTCCCTCAACCGATAAGCGCGCCGAAATAAGCCCCAAGCCACCTTTTACCTGCCACTTTTTATTGTTTCCTTCGCGCAGCCTTACATCAATTAGCGACGATAAAGCACCGCCCTCGCTCACGGGCACATCACTTTTATAAATATTTACATTGTTTACCACGTCGGGGTTAAAAATTGAGAAAAAACCACCAAAATGCGAAGCATTATATAAAATGGCCTCATCCATTAAAAAGGTAGTCTGGTCGGTGCCACCACCTCTAACATTAATACTGCTTGTTGATAGTTCGTTAGACTGGATTCCGGGCAAAACCGATAAATTGCGCAAAGCATCATTCTCGCCAAGCAAAACAGGCAGTTCCTGTAAACTCTTTATGTCAACCTTTACCAAATTCATTAAATCCGACTCTAAAAATATTGAATTAATGTGGGTGTTTACTGTAATTTCGTTTACGCTATATGACTTTTGCCTCAACAAAATATTTGCCTTTTTGTGATACACTAAGCTGACACTTATTATAGTGTCATTATACCCCATACTCCTATAATGGATTTTATAATTGCCTTTTGGCAGCTTTATCGAATAAAAACCATATGAGTTTGTTACTGTGCCCACCTGCAAACCGCTTATATAAATTGTGGCACCAATAATATCTTCAGAGGTTTTTGCATCTTTAATATAACCCGATATGGTAAACCATTGAGGTGGTTTTTTAATTGCAAACAATACAATGCGCGAACCTATTACTTTATAACCAACGCCTTGTGGTTCAAGGTAGTTTTTTAAAAAATCTTTCAATAAAATATTATCGGCACTTTGTGTGTGCAAAACCAAGGTGTCCAAAATATTGTCGGAGTATGAAAAATTTATGCTGTAATCCTTCTCAATACCCTCAATCAACGTTTTTGCATTTGCCTGTTTTACTTTAATCGAGATAATTATATCAAGTGGGTTGTTTTGACCGAAGGCGGTAATATTACTAAGCAAAAAAGCTATAAAAACATAGCTGAAAAAAAGCTGTTTATGCCGGTTTATAAATCCTTTTTTCTTAATTCCCACGCTAAAGGCTGTTAAAAGTTTATTGTTATGGGTTAAAGGGTATAAAATTAGAATTTTTAATTAGTGTTTGCACTAAAACTGTCAATTTTTATAAAATGATTTGATTTTATTGAATTTTTTCTTTCTTGAGGTGAATAACACCTATGAGAGTCTATGAATTGAAGAAGGTAAAAATATCGCAGAAAAAAGCATCTTTAATTTTGTTATGTTTTATTGAGAACGTTAAACATAGTACATATTTGGAAGAGTTACTTTCCAGTTCGCGCGTAGCCAATTTAACTTCTGGTTGAAAATAAATTGGCGAGGTTTATTGCTTGTAAACATTTTTGCTTTACTAATTTGCAGCATTAGGTTTATACAATCTTGGCAGTAGTTTAGTTCTATTCAATCTCTATACCATTCAATTTTATTGTACTTAATAATGGTGAAGTTCTATCCTCATTAAATTTTTTCATTCCAATCAAAAAAGGTTCAATTTTAGTATTTATTTTTTTTGTCAAACGCCACATCCTACCAACGGCAATATCATCTGTTTCATCAAATTTATCTGATACAATCATTACGTCAATATCACTCATATCTGTTGCAGCACCTGTAGAGTAGCTACCAAACAAAAATGCTTTTCTAACAGACAACCCTTCTATATTCAGAAGGTTCACATACTTTTTTATTAATTCTATAATTTCTTCTTTAGCCATTGTAATAGATTTTCTGTTTGCTTAAGATAATTTTGCACAATTAATTTATCTGGAATTATAGGATTATAATCGGGGTATCGCCCCTGTAACTGATATTTCATAAGAATACCTAAAAAAATCTCTTCACTTTCCGATAATTCCAAGTGTGTCTTTCCTAATAAATGTATCAAGTTATGAGTTCTAGGTGCAATCTCTTGAGAAATCTTTACCACATGAGCTTTTAGTATTTTTTCAATTACTAAATGACAAAAAAATAATCCATGCAACATTCGTTTACGCTCTATTAAAATCTCTGCAGATTCTAAATCATCCATAGCTCCATTAATCCAATAATCTATTTGTTTTTGCACATTTATCATCTGTCTTTATTTTTAACAAAGATACTAATTTTTCAATCAATCAATTAATTCAGATTATGATAATAAAGAAACCTTCATTTGACTGATTTCAACAATTTTGTGTATTTTTTTTGATTACTGACAACGGTAATATAAACACAAATGCTTAACAAATAATAAAATAAATGGGTGCTGAAAATGCTATTTTTTACCTTTTGGGGTGGTAAATTTTATTGCTCCTTTTGATATTTTATAATCCCAACCCATTGACAAAGCCAGCACATCGGCAATCTCTTTATCCGACGGGTCGTCAAAAGTTCCGGTATATCGTAAATCTAAGGTATTGGCGGGCAACTCTATTTTTTTGTTGATAAAACGCTCAAGCGAAACAATAACTTCGTCTATTGGGGTGTTGTTAAACTCAAACTGTTTGGTTTGCCATGCCAGCAAATTGTTATCAACTTCCTTTAGCTCCGAAAAGCTGTTGGTTTTATGGTTATAATTAACCTCCATACCTTTGTTAACAGTAATATTGTTGCTTCCTTTTTCAAAAAGCACTATACCCGACAGCACTTTTAATTCAACATTAGAGGTTATGCCGTAAGCGCGCAAATTAAATTTTGTGCCAAGCACTTTAACATTTACACCACCTTCGGTTTCGATAATAAAAGGGATGTCTTTGTTTTTTTCGACCTTAAATAGTGCCTCGCCGGTTAATTTTACGGTTCGGGTTTTATTATTAAACTTTTTTGAGATATTTAGGGTAGAGTTTTTATTTAACAAAACCAACGAGTTGTCGGGTAACTGAACTTTTAAAGTCGAGTTATCGGAGATATAGGTTTTTGATGTGCCCGAAAAATTATTTATAACAACACCAATTGCAAACATAATAACAGCAACAGCAGCAACAGCCGATATTGTTTTATACAATTTCCTGATTTTTGTATTACTGTTTTTCGATTTGCCCCTAATGCTTTTAAACCTCTCCCATTGAGAATTAACATTCGGTTTTAAGGTTGTTTTTAGGGTTCCGGTCAATTCCCATAATTTTTTATAACTATCAAAAGCCTCTCGGTTTTCAACAGATGAGAGCCAAGCAACAAATCTTTCCTCATCAGCATGAGGAATTGCTTTGTTATTTAGCTTATTATGTATTATGTTAATTATATCTTTCACCCTTTTTTGCGTTGTATGTATAAAACAGTTAAAAAATGCCAAACCCTACCTCTGAAACCAAAAATAGCAACAATAAATTCATATACGGTTTCAGTTTAACCCTTAACTCTTTGAGTGCCCGACTAATATGCTTTTCGATAGCTTTTACGCTAACATTCAAATGGTCGGCAATCTCTTTGTTTGTCATATCGGAATATCTGCTAAGCGAAAAAACCACCCCACATTTTTCGGGCAATTCCGATATTGCTTTTTTTATGGCGTTTTCAACCTCTCCCGATAAAAAATCGGTGTTTTTTTCAACAAATTGATTCGGTATTATCTCAAGTTTCTTCTCTTCGGTATTAATGCTTCTTTTACTTTTTTCAATAAAATTTAACGATGTGTTTATGGTAGCCCTATGCAAATACGCCTTTATATTATCGTCAATATTAACATCAAACCGTTTGTCCCAAAATTTAACAAATACCTGTTGAACAATATCGTATGAATCATCCTCATCTTTAATCATTGCAAATGCAACATTGCTTAAAAATTCAAAATAATCCTTAAATATGGTTTCAAACTGATTCTCTGTCATATGATTTTTGGTAAAAAGGTTTCCAAAAATAGTTAACCTTGCTGTATTAACAAATAACTAAACTGTTATTCAGACTTTTTTATTGCCAAATAGTTACATGTTTATTTGCATCATTTTATTCTGATTGATTCATGCGCTAAGCAGGCTGTTAAAACCCGTTTAATTTCATTGTTACGGTCGGTATTAGTAGCAACCACCCCAAAATCATTAAAATAATCATAAGCGGGGTAATCCATTTTACCCATTTATCGTACGGTATTTTTGCCACGCCCAATACGCCGATTAAAACACCCGAAGTTGGTGTAATCATATTTGTAAAACCGTCGCCAAACTGAAATGCCACAACTGTTGCTTGTCGCGATAAGCCTATTAAATCGGAAAACGGTGCCATTATCGGCATGGTTAAAGCTGCTTTTGCCGAACCTGAGGGGATTACAATATTTATTAAAGTCTGGATGCCATACATAACACTAACCGAACCCAACTGCCCAAACTCTTTCATTGAGCTGCTTAAGCCATGCAAAATAGTGTCGATTATTTGCCCTTGCTTTAAAATTACTATTATTCCGCCTGCCAAGCCCACAACAAGCGCAGCCGACATAATATCTTTTGAGCCTTCGATAAAAAGCTTGGCGATATTGTTTGCCGACCTATTCATGGCAATGCCCGAAAACAGCCCCATACCAAAAAACAGGCTCGCTATCTCCATAATATACCAATCATATCCCATTACCCCAATAATTAAAAAAAAGATGGTAAATATTAATAGGGTAAGCACAAAAAAATGAACCGATTTTCTTAATGTGAAAAATCCCATAATACAAAACAGTATTGCCATGGTTGGAATAATACTGACTGTTTTTATGGTGTTGCCTATTTTTAAAACCGAAACAGGGTATAAAAATGCAAAGGTTGTAATGCCTGCCAATAACAGCACATAGGCTACCCAAGCCGACTTAGGCGTATAGTATTTCAACGACTCGACATCGGTTTCGCCTTTTTTGCGCCAATACTCATCGTCGGTGTAAACCAACGATTTTTCAGGGTTCTTTTTTACCTTGTGTGCATACCATAAAACAAAGGCTATTCCCACAATATTTAATACAAACCAAGCAAAAATACGGTACTCAAAGCCCGAAAACAGTGGGATACCTGACAACCCTTGGGCGATTCCAATGGTAAAAGGGTTTAGTATTGCCCCTGCAAAACCCAAACCTGCGGCAACAAAGCACATGCTTACGCCAACAATGGAATCGTACCCCATGCTTATTGACAATGGCACAAATATTATGATAAAAGCTATTGTCTCCTCGCTCATGCCAAAAATAGCCCCAAACATACTAAACATAATCATAATAAGGGTTATAACCATGTTGTCAACCCCTATTGCTCTAATTATTTTAAACCGCTCTAACCTGCGTGTTATCTTTAAAAAGCTTAATATACCGACATCGAGGGCACGGCTTTCGTTCATTATCCAAAAGGCACCGCCTATCATTAGTATAAAAACAATTATACCGGCCTGATTTTCAAAACCCGTAAACATTGCCGAAAAAACTTCCCATGTTTGAGGCTTGCTTTCAACATATTCAAAAACTTTAGTAATTTGCTCGCTGCCATCAATAATTTCAACCTTATCGACATACCTACCACCGGGTACAAACCACGTAGCAACCGACGAGATAACGATAAACAAAAATACAATTACATAGGTGTGCGGCACTTGCCTTGTTTTTTTCTGCATAATAATTTTGTGTTTTTTAAGCGCACTAATATAATTGTTTTTGCATGATTCGCCTAATTGAAAATATTAGTTTTTTTGTTTAACATGAGCTAATAATACCTTCAATATGCTACTGATTGTCATTCTGGTTATCTATAAAGAAGAATTCTAATGTACAAAAAAACCACCTACAAAATAAATTGTAAGTGGTTGATTTTTAAGTACCGAGAGGCAGGCTTGAACTGCCGACCTCAGGATTATGAATCCTGCGCTCTAACCAGCTGAGCTACCTCGGCGTGCTTTTTTTTGGTTAGCGGGTGCAAATATAGTACAATATTTTAATTCAAAAATAATTCAGTAAATAAAATTATCATATTTATGTTATTTTAATCTTTTTTACATATATTGCAAAAAATGCACTAAGATATTATATATGGTAAAAGAAAAATATCAGTTAGAGTTCAACATAAATTCATCACCAAAAATTTTATTTAACCGTTTAAGTACTGCAAGTGGTTTAAATGAATGGTTTGCCGATAACGTGGGCGTTCAGGGTAAAATATTTACATTTGAGTGGAGCGGCACAGAGCAAAAGGCCGAAATGGTAAACAGAAAAGATTTGCGTTATGTGCGGTTTCATTGGTTAGACGATGAAGATGATAAAGCCTATTTTGAGTTTAAGCTAAACTTAGATGAGCTAACCGGCGATTTGGCATTAATTATTACCGATTTTGCCGAGCCTGATGAAATTGAAGATGCCAAAGAGTTATGGGACACACAAATCTCAGAATTAAAACATATTTTGGGGTCATAACTTTTGTTAAACATTCAAAATATGTAATATTGCAAATTCCTCAGGGTTCTCGGGGAATTTTTTTATTTGTGATAATAAATTTATTATAGTGGCACTATTGTTGAAATCGTAAAAATTGCTTGGCAAACCATAAAAACTTAAGTGTGAAAAAGCTGCACATATTTATTCTAAAATCATATATAGGTCCGTTTGTACTCACCTTTTTTATTGCACAATTTTTATTGTTGATGCAGTTTTTATGGAAATATATCGACGATTTGGTAGGTAAGGGGCTTGATTTTGCTGTAATTGCCGAGCTGTTGATGTATGCATCGGCAGGGTTGGTGCCTTTGGCATTGCCCTTGGCAATATTGCTGAGCTCTATAATGACTTTTGGTAATTTGGCAGAGCATAATGAGCTTATGTCGTTAAAATCGGCAGGCATAAACCTGTTTCGGATAATGTTTCCGCTTATTATATTGGTTATTTTTATCAGCATAGGCGCATTCTTTTTCTCAAACAACATATTGCCATACACAAACCTTAAAGTGGGGTCGTTGTTATACGATGTCAGAAAACAACGCCCCGAGGTTTCAATAAAAGAGGGTATTTTTTCCGATGCATTAAAGGGGTATGTGATAAAAATAGCCCGTAAAGACAAAAAGACCTCAATGCTTCATAACTTGATGATTTACGACCATACCAAAAAAAACGGAAACCGTAAAGTTTCTGTTGCCGATTCGGCAACAATGCAGGTTACACACGACAACAAGTTTATGATTTTAACCATGTACAGCGGCACAAATTACGATGAGGTTGAAGAGAAAGGCAAGCGCAGGGATAAAAAGAGATACCCGTACCAAGTAACTAAATTCGACAGGCAAAGGGTTTTAATCGACATGTCGGGGCTGGGTTTTGAACGAACCGATGAGAGCCTGTTTAAAAACCATTGCCAAATGCTTAACCTTAACCAATTAGAGAAAGCAGTTGATTCGTTAAGCTTTAAATTTGAGCAGCGTGAGAATGTATTTGAGGCTAATTTGCAGAAAAGCAACTATTTCAGAAGATTGAAGCTTAATGGAAAAGACAGTAATTGGTATAAAAATGCCTCTGTCCCCTTGCAGTCATTAAATATTGACAGCTTGTTTAATAATATGGTGCCAGTAAAAAAGAAATCGGTGTTTGACCATGCAAAAAATTATGTCCGCAGTACCCAATCTTTTGTAGAATCGACATCAAATGAGTTTAATGGCAAAATGAAGTGGATAAAACGTCATGAAATAGAGTGGCACCGTAAAATAACACTCTCTTTTGCATGCCTGCTGCTGTTTTTTATAGGGGCGCCGCTTGGTGCGATTATCCGCAAAGGGGGCTTGGGGTTGCCCGTAGTGGTCTCTGTACTGTTTTTTGTACTATATTATGTAATAACCATTAGCGGCGAAAAATCGGCAAAAATGGGCGAGTGGCCGGCGTGGCTCGGCATGTGGATATCTGCAATAATTCTTTTTCCGTTAGGTATGTTTTTAACTTATAAGGCGGCAACCGATTCGGTTATCTTAAATGTTGAAACTTACATAAAGGCATTCAAAAAACTGTTTGCTTTAAAAAATAAGGTTCAAGAAAAAATCAATAAAGCAATTAACAAACCAATTAACAAACCAACCGAAGGAGACACAGTTAGTTGATATTGTTGGAGTATTAAAGGAAAGAGTTAATCCTAATAACTATTGGAAAGTTATAAAAAGCAGACTTAGAAAAGAGGGGAAATTATAAAACAGAAAGAGATAAACTATAAATAATAAAATGTGAGACTTTCAAAAAGAACTCACACCATGATTATCAAGTATTTAACTCTGACAATTGCGGAATTAAGGTAAATATTATTCATTAAAAATAATACTAGAAAATACAGTTTAATGTTGAAAATTGTATATTGAATGTTGAATGTTTTTCATTTGTAAATCAAGATGCGGCTAAAATGGGTAACCCTATAATGAAATGTAAAAAATGTTTTATTGTATCTTTTATCAAATTAGTGTTAGCAAAAATAATCGTACCCCTGTAATTTTCAGGCTAATATTTTTATAGTGAAAATACTGTTTTTATGCCATAAAATGCCTTATCCGCCTAACGATGGCGGGGCTATAGCCACCTTAAACATGATTAAGGGGTTTGTAAACCGTGCCGATAGTGTTACTGTTTTGGCAATGCAAACATATAAACACCCACTTTCGATTAGCGAGTTGCCAAAAAATATTTCCAAAAGTATAAACTGGCATCAGGTAGAGGTAAACACAAGGCTAAACCCGTTTTTGGCACTTGCAAACATACTGTTTTCGACAAAGCCATACAATGCAGTCCGTTTTGAGTCAAAAGCTTTTGGTAAAAAATTAGAACAACTGTTACTGTCCCATAATTTTGACATTGTCCAACTCGAAGGGTTGTATTTATACTCGTATGAAAATGCGATAAGAAAGCACAGTAATGCAAAAATTGTTTTGCGTGCCCACAATATTGAGCATGAAATATGGCAACGGCTTGCAAAAAACGCAACATCGCCTCCAAAAAGGTTTTATCTCAATCTATTGGCGAAAAGGGTAATGCGGTTAGAGTTCGAGCTTTTAAAAAAGGTTGATTTATTGGTTCCCATAACTCGGCGCGATGCCGATGTATTGCAAATTGCTGATGCCGGAAAAGTCATGGTCTCGCCAACCGGTATCGAAGAGTCAAAATTTGAATTGTCGTCTCCAAAATATCATAAATCGCTTTTTTATATAGGGGCACTCGACTGGTCGCCTAATCAAGAGGCATTAATGTGGTTTTTAGACCAAGTTTGGGTAAATGTAAAAAAAGAGTTTGAAAATTGGGAATTTGTTATAGCGGGGCGGAATGCGCCACCATCTTTTGTAAGCGATTTAAAAAAATACCCTGTAAAATATATTGGCGAAGTAGGCAGCGCCACACAATTTATCGACGAGCATAACATTATGGTTGTGCCTTTGCTGTCGGGTAGTGGCATGCGGATTAAAATTATTGAAGGTATGGCACGCGGAAAATGTATATTGACCACTAAAATTGGTGCAGAGGGAATACCTGCCAAAAATGGACATTCGATATATATTCAAAACACAGCCCATGAATTTATAAATGTGTTGAACAAATTGATGCAAAACAGCAATCAAATTAATGAATGTGGAAAAAATGCTTTTATCTTTGTGCGCAATAATTACAACAACAATGTAATTGTTAACAAGCTTAGAGAGTTTTATATAAAACACATAAACAACGCATGATTTTTTTTAAAATATTTTTTTGGGTACTTATTTTCTCTGTTTTCTATTCATATATGGGGTATCCTATATTGTTGTTTATAATTTCAAAATTAACGAAGAACAATAAACATTCAATAATTTCTGAAAACTACGAGCCTAATGTTACCCTGTTTGTTACGGCATATAATGAGCAAGACCACGTTGATGCAAAAATAGCAAACTCATTAGAGCTGAATTATCCAAAAAACAAATTGGAATTGGTATGGGTTACCGACGGCTCAAACGACATGACCAACCAACTGCTTGAGAAATATCCGAATGTAAAAGTATATTACCAGCCCGAGCGAAACGGGAAAATCCATGCAATGAACAGGGGCATGCAGTTTGTAAACTCCGAGATAGTAATTTTTTCCGATGGCAATACACTGCTAAGTAAAGACACTGTTGTTGAAATGGTAAATGGTTTTAAAAATGAAAAAACAGGCTGTATTGCAGGCGAAAAAAGAATTGAGCTTTCTGAAAAAGATGCCGCAGCAACCGCCGGCGAAGGTTTTTATTGGAAATACGAATCGTGGATAAAAAAGCTCGATGCCCAAACAGGCTCATGCATAGGTGCGGCGGGCGAGCTATTTGCCATTCGCAATAAACTATTTTTTAACGTGCCAAAAGATACTATACTCGACGATTTTATAATATCGTTGACTATTGCCATGAAGGGCTATAAAATTGACTATACCCCAAAGGCTTATGCACTTGAAAAAGCATCGGCAAATATATCCGAAGAGATGAAAAGAAAGGTGCGCATAGCAGCCGGCAGCATTCAATCGCTGGTGCGGTTAAAACCGTTGCTCAACATCTTTAAATACAAATTCCTAAGTTTTCAGTACTATTCGCATAAAATTATGCGCTGGGTTGTAACCCCCGTCAGCTTGGTATTGCTGATGCCGTTAAATATTTATTTGGCGTTAAACAGCCGGTTTTACTCTATTTTGTTGGCGGCACACCTATTGTTTTATGCCTTTGTTGTTTTTGGGTATGTTTTTAAAGATAAAAAAACAAAAATAGGCGCAATATTCATCCCATACTATTTTTTTATTGCAAACCATTCAATGTGGCTGGGCTTTTTCAGATATTTAAAAGGAACACAATCTGTTAATTGGGAGCGTGCCAAACGAGCCGGTTAAAATTAATAATTATGCTTTAGTCAAATATCGTGATATTATGAGAATAACACCATGCTTTATTTGGTGTATTGTGGTATAATTTACTTATGTACTCCAAATTCTCAATAAGTTTGCTTTGCAAACTTATTGAGAATTTGGAGTGTTTTGTAATTGTCTTATACACCCAAATAAATTTGGGTGCTAATCTAATGTAC
>CAYQPP010000058.1:0-14761 GCA_964419235.1 uncultured Bacteroidales bacterium | reverse complement strand
AATTAGATACCCATTTGGTTTAATTAAAAGAATTCATCGAGGATTTGCCACGGGGATAGTCAACTTTAAGAATTTTTTTATTACACAACAAAAGCTTTCTAATTTATTAGCCATAATGTTTTTTCTTGTTTAAATTTGCAATCTTTTTAGATACTCGATATTTACACATATAAAAGATATGAAAAAACTACAATCGGTTATTGAGCAGGCGTGGGAGAATCGTGAGATGTTAAAAGAGACCACAACACGGGAGTCGATACAACAGGTAATTGAGCTTTTAGACAAAGGAAAGCTACGCGTTGCCGAACCACACAATAACGAATGGCAGGTAAACGAATGGGTAAAAAAAGCTGTAATTCTTTATTTTCCTATAAGTAAAATGGAGACAATTGAGGTTGGGCCGTTTGAGTTTCACGATAAGATAGCCCTAAAAAAGGATTATGCCGGTCAAGAGGTTAGAGTTGTGCCACATGGTTTGGCGCGATACGGTTCATATCTTGCCCCGGGCGTAATTATGATGCCAAGTTATGTAAATATTGGAGCTTTTGTTGATAGCAACACCATGGTTGACACGTGGGCAACCGTTGGCTCGTGTGCACAAATAGGCAAAAATGTACACTTAAGCGGTGGTGTTGGAATTGGCGGTGTGTTAGAGCCTGTACAGGCAGCCCCCGTAATTATTGAAGACAATTGCTTTATTGGCTCAAGGTGTATTGTTGTTGAAGGTGCTCATGTTGGAAAAGAGGCAGTACTTGGGGCAAATGTGGTTTTAACAAACTCGACAAAAATAATTGATGTAACCGGTACCGAACATAAAGAGTATAAAGGCTATGTTCCGCCGCGGTCGGTGGTTATACCGGGGTCATATACCAAAAAATTTAATGCTGGCGAATACAATGTGCCTTGCGCTTTAATAATTGGGACGCGCAAAGAGAGTACAAACAAAAAAACATCGTTAAACGATGCTTTACGTGAATATGATGTGGCGGTTTAACGGCTATTTGCTTAACTTACAATAAATAAGGTTTCCCTATCTGCTAAAGCAGGACAGGTTTTTGTGGAATATTGGAAAATATTAAAATAATTCAGTGCTAAAATGCAAAATGATATTAAAAATGCCCTTGAGGTTTTACGTTCGGGAGGAGTAATACTTTATCCTACCGATACTATTTGGGGCTTAGGCTGCGATGCCACAAACCACGAAGCTGTAAAAAAAATATTCAATATTAAAAAGCGCATCGACAATAAGTCGGTGATAGTTTTAATGGATAATGTAAATAGGCTAAGCATTTATGTTGAAGATGTTCCGGAAGCGGCTTACGATTTGATTGAGCTATCGGAAAAACCGTTGACGGTAATTCTTGAAGGCGCAAAATCATTGGCTTATAATGTAATAAACCGAAAAGATAACAGTGTTGGCGTTAGGGTGGTTAATGATAAATTTTGCCAACAGCTTATTCAAAGGTTCAAAAAGCCCATAGTATCAACCTCGGCAAATATAAGCGGCAAAATATCTCCGGTTTGCTTTAACGAAATTGACAATAATATTATTGAACAAGTCGATTATGTGGTTGAATATCGACAAGATGATATATCAAAGGCGAAACCATCGGGTATAATCAAAATAAATAGAGATTCTACCATAAAGATTATCAGAAAATAATAATTTAGGTGTTAATCTAACAGCGATGGTTGCTTTTTGTATTTTTTGTACAATTCAACAATCAAACCGTCGGCCAAGCCGATTTTTGGGGCATGCAATTCATTTATATTGCCCCATTTCATAATTTTTTTAAAAATTATTGCTGCCGGTACAATCACATCGGCTCTGTCGGCTCTTAATCCTAAGGTTTCAATTCTGTATTCAATGGGGTAGCCCTCTAAAATCTCGTGGCTTTCAACCAATTGCGAGTAGCTCAGGGTGTTTTTATTGCGGTTGCCATAAAGTTTGGTAAGTTTATTTATATTTCCGCCCGAGCATATGCAGTTAATGGGTAGCTTGTCTTTTTGCAGCTCTTCAACCCAATGTTTCATCTTGTCCCATTCCGAGTGTTCTACTTTATCAAGAAATAGCCTTATTGTGCCTATTTCAAACGAGCGGGTTGCCAATAGTTTATCCTTTTCAAACCATGAAATCTCTGTGCTGCCTCCGCCTACATCAATATATAATGAGTGGTCGTGCGTTTTTGTTAAATTGGTGTTTCCGGCTTTGGTAATTATCTCGGCTTCTTTGTCGCCGTTAATGCTCAATATGTCGATGCCTGTCTCTTTTTTTACCTTTTCAATAACTTCTAAACCATTGGTTGCCTGCCTGAGTGCCTCTGTTGCACAGGCAATACAGTCTTTTGGCTGGTAAATACTCATTAATTGCTTGTATGCTTTAAATGTGCGGATAAGCATCTCTTGCTTTTGCTGCGAAACATATCCTTCGTTAAACACATCGAACCCTAACCGCAAGGGTACCCTAACCAAGGTTATCTTTTCTGTAATAGGATTGTCTTCGGTTTCATGAACCGATGCAATCAGTAGCCTTCCGGCATTTGAGCCAATGTCAATTGCTGCAAAAACCATATCTGTTTTTTTATTTTGTTGCAAACATAACTAAAACTTGGGGGATTTTGCAATTTCGGCTTACTATTGGGTGCTGAAATTACTGTTTTACTGAATTTAAGAGTGCTGTTTTAGCAGATATTTATGAATATTTATTTGAGCTTGTACCGCCTTGTTGCTGTTTTTATAATATTTATTGCACATCTGTTTATCAATTATCCGAGTCTTAACATTATCTCTTAATTGTATCATCAGCATCTCTTTCAGCTCTTGTTGAATATCGGGGTCAAAAATAGGTGTTGTAACTTCAATCCTGTCATCAAGGTTGCGCACCATCCAGTCGGCCGACGATATAAAATATTGTTCGTTGCCACCATTGTTAAAAACCATTACGCGCGAATGTTCTAAATATTTATCTATAATGCTTATTACCCTAATGTTTTCGCTAAGCCCTTTTACGCCGGGTATTAATTTGCAGATGCCTCTTATAATCAAATCAATTTTAACACCTGCTTCGCTTGCCTTGTAAAGTTTATTTATTAAACGTATATCCGATATGTTGTTTAGTTTGACTATTATCCATGCTTTGTGCCCCATTTTTGCATTGCGGATTTCTTGATTTATCATGCGTAAAAAAAAGTTGCGTGTACTAAACGGGCTTACCACTAATGTGCTGAACCTCGACGGGCGAAATGACATTTTAAAAAGCCCAAAAACCTTATCAACTTCGCTTGTAATTTTTTGGTTGCATGTCAATAGTGCATCATCGCAGTATAAATCGGCTGTTTGTTCATGAAAATTGCCTGTTCCTATATTTGCATACAAGCGGTAAATATTGCGCTCTTTGCGTGTTATTAAAAGGAGTTTGCTGTGCACTTTTAACCCGGGTATGCCTGTCAGCACGTTTACTCCCGCCTCTTGAAGTTTTTCCGACCAATATATGTTCGCTTCTTCGTCAAAGCGTGCCTGAAGCTCTAAAAACACGGTAACTATTTTGCCGTTTCGGGCGGCATTTATAAGGGCGTTAATTATATTCGACGGGTTTGACACTCTATATAATGTCATTTTTATTGAGCGCACCTTTGGGTCTATTGATGCCTCTCTTAATAATTCAACAATATAATGAAACGATTGGTACGGGTAATGCAGCATAATGTCTTTACGGCGTATGGCGCGCATTATCCTAAAGCCTTCGGGTATGTCTTTGTGCGGAACGGGCAAAACCTTTTTATATTCAAGAGATGGGCCTCCGATATTCGGGAATTTTATAAAATCTTTAAAGTTGTGGTACCTGCCGCCCTCGTCGCGGTGGTCGGACCCTGTGATTTTTAATTTTGAGGTTATGTTATTCAAAAAATCATCGGGCATTTCCCTGTCGTAAACAAACCTTAATGCTGTTGCGCTTTTGCGTTGTGCTAAGCTTTTGCTCAACACTTCAAGAAAACTTTTCGACACATCATTATCAATATCAAGCTCGGCATCGCGCGCAAATTTAAAGGTATATGCTTTAAATGAGTCGTATTTAAAACGTGCAAAAATCTCATCTAAACAGTACCTTATTATGTCGTCGAGCAGAATAATAAACTTTTTTCCGTTTTTTTCGGGCAATACCAAAAACCTGCTTACCGACGATGTTGGTATTTCCATAATTGCATATGTATCTTTCTCCGGTACATCGGTGCGGTTTAGTATTATTGCAAGGTAAATTGATTGGTCGGTTAAGTTTTGCGTCGATTTAAAGCTTTTTAGCATAATTGGAAACAGGTTGTGCCTTACATTTGCCCTAAAATAGTTTCTTACAAACTCTCCCTGCTCTTCGTCAATCTCATTTTCATTAACTATAAAAATATTGTGTTCATTCAGCTCAAGGCTCAACTGTTCGTAAATTTCCGAAAACTTGTTTTGTTGAACTTTAACGGTGGCTATTATTCTGTTGTATGTTTTGCGGTAATCTTTCCCCTCTTCCGATTTGTCCTCTTTAAGCTCGATTAGCCTGTTTATTGCCGCTACCCTAACCCTAAAAAACTCATCTTGGTTGTTTGAGAAAATCCCAAGGAATTTTATTCGCTCATTTAGCGGGTTTTTTTTGTCATAGGCCTCTTGCAAAACCCTCTCGTTAAAGTTTAGCCAACTAATTTCGCGGTCAAAATATTTATCTTGGGGTTTTGTCATATATTTTACATTTCAACAATTGTTTTTATTACATTTTCAGCACCTTCGGCAATTTGGCTTATTGTGGCATCAAGCATATAACAGGGGGTAGTTATTAGTTTGTACTTTTTGTCAATTGTTACTTCGCCGTGGGTTTTTACTAAATGCTCTCCACCCATATTCTCAATGGCGTCAATAGTCCCTTTGTCGTTGCCTATTGTTACGGTTGCCCCTTTTAGTATCCGTGCAATAACGGCAGGTGCTATGCATAGTGCGCCTATGGGTTTTTTGTTTTTAACCATATCGATAGTGGCTTTTTCAACATCGCTGTTTACCGAACAGTCGGCTCCTTTAAATGCAAGGTCCGACAGGTTTTTTGCAGCACCAAACCCACCGGGAAAAACTAAGGCATCAAAATCAGCTGCTTTAAATTCGCTTAAAGGTATAACATTGCCTCGAGCAATACGTGCCGATTCTACCAAAACATTGCGGGTTTCGTTCATCTCGTCGCCGGTAAGGTGGTTTATTACATGGTATTGGTTAATATCGGGGGCAAAACATTGGTATTGGCAACCTGCCCTGTCAATGGCCAAAAGCGTAAGGGTTGCTTCATGAATTTCGGCACCATCATAAACGCCCGACCCCGACAAAACCACGGCAAATTTTTTATTCTTACTCATTATCATCTGTTTTTGTGATTTTAAAACATAAAGTTAGTCAAATCTTAAAAAAACACTATACCTGTTTAAAATCTTTTTAAAAAAAAGTGGCTTTTTGGCACAAATAATTATTGGTGCACAAACATACTTGCTGTTGTTAATTTGAAAAAATGTTGGTAATTACATGATAAAGCAATATTTTTACAAATAACCTAATAATTACAGTAATGAAACCTATCCCGAAAGGAATCGGGACAGGCTAATGAGAAATTACTATTTATAATCAAAAGAATTCCTCGAAGCTTTGCCTCGGGGATAATCAATTTTAAGATTTTTTTTATTTCTATAACAAAAAAATATCATTATAATTAAAGTAGTTAACTTAAATTTAAAGCTGTGAAAAAAGTCAATTTCTTAATCCTATTATTGAGCATTTCAAGTTTGGTGTTTTCTCAAAAAAAAATGAGCGAGCATAAAGTAAAACAAATTGCAGGGGTTGGTGTTGGAGGGGCTTCACAAACACCCCAACAAGTTTTACAAAAGGCCATAAACGATGCCAAGGTAAATGCACTAAAAAAAGCAGGTATTGAAGAAAATATTAATGCTTATAGCGATTATTTTAGAAGTGAGACGGAAAACAGCATGGAGGAGCTTTTTACTTCAGATATATTGTCGAATATAAATGGTACAGTAAAAGATATTGATGTTATTGAAAAAACTCCCGGTTTTACACCAGAAGGTCAAATAGAATATAGAGTGAAAATTAATTGTACCGTTGTTAAATACAAAACAAAAAAAGACTTAACATTTGAGGCATGGATTGAAGGTTTTAAAAAAGTATATAAAGTTGGTGATGGGCTTACCTTTACTGTTAAACCAACACAAGATTGTTATATTAGAGCCTTTGTTTTTACCAATAAATCATATATTATTTTACCAAATGAAACTGAAAAATCACATTTGTTAAGTGCTCATACCGTTTACACATTCCCTGATGAAAAGTTAATGAAACCTTATGGAATGTTTATTGAAGATGACAAACTTGACCGCGAAACCAACAGGATGGTAATATTGCTTTTAAAGCAGGATATTTATTATACAGGCGAAATTAATTATAAAGATATTACCGATTGGATTATGAGTATCCCACCCGACGAGCGCATGATTGAGAGCTTTGCTTTTGATATTTACAGATAAGGGTGTTTTTAACCTAAATTGAGCGATTCCGAACTTTAAATATCACCAATCATGCAGCACAAAAAGAAAGTTCAAAAATTCTCTATCACCAACAAGGTGGATTCAAATTTTATGAATTCCTTTTTGTACCACAGCATTGGCAATCTTTTTTATTCCAAATCACTCAATTTAGGTTTAAGTTGGTTGATAGAGGGGTAAAATAATGAAAATTCGATTTTCAGTTTTTGGGCTGAAATAAAGTTGGTGTAATACTCCTTAGCTCTGCCTCGGGGATAGTCAACTTTAAGAATTTTCTTTATTATACTTATTAAGCACTTTTAACTTTTTACTATATTTGCCATCTAACTAAACAAAACTCAATATGTTTAATCTTGGTAGAATTGGTATTGCAGGCGGCGGAAGCTGGGCAACGGCAAATGCAAAAATAATTCAAGAAAAAAAAATCCCAATAAATTGGTACATTCATGAAAACGAAGCAATTGAGCACTTAAAAGAGTATGGCAACAACCCTCTTTATTTAAGTGATGCCGAGTTTGACCCCAAGTTGTTGAACCTTACCAATGATATAAACGAGCTGGTTGAAAACTCCGACACCATATTCCTGATTATTCCGTCGGCATACTTAAAATCTGCATTAGAAAACTTGCACGTGCCGCTTAAAAATAAAACCATTGTAACGGCAATAAAAGGCATTGTACCCGACGATAACATACTTGTTGGCCGATATATACATAAAAAATACGATGTGCCTTACGAGTCAATTGGCGTTATTACAGGCCCTTGCCATGCCGAGGAGGTTGCCCTTGAGCGTTTGTCATATTTAACAATTGCCTTTCAGCAACATGAAAAGGCCAAGGTTTTATCCGAATTGTATAACAATCACTACATAAAAACAACAATATCCGACGATATATTGGGAACAGAATTTGCCGCGGTATTAAAAAATATTTATGCCTTGGCATCGGGTATTTGCAACGGGCTGGGTTATGGCGACAACTTTCAGGCGGTTTTAATATCAAACGCCATTAGAGAGATGAAACTGTTTACCGATACTATAAATCCTATACCACGCGACATTAAAGACAGCTCGTACCTCGGCGACTTGCTGGTTACCGCCTACTCGCAATTTAGCCGCAACCGCTATTTTGGCACTATGATAGGAAAAGGGCACTCGGTAAAATATATAAAAAACGAAATGAACATGGTGGCCGAAGGGTATTTTGCATCAAAAGGCATTTATGAAATAAACAAAAACTACAAAATTAATATGCCCATAGCCGATAGTATTTATAAAATATTATACAATAAACAGTCGCCGCGTAAGGTTATTAAAGAGCTTACAGGCTTGCTTACTTAGAGTACTGTAAATTAAAAAGTACAATTCAATATTTAAAATAATGGGAAATATTAAAATAGACTACTCAAAAGCATTGGGTTTTATCAGAAAAGAGGATATTGCAGGGCTTGGCGGAGAGGTAAAATCACATATTGAGGCCCTTTATAACAAAACCGGAAAGGGAAATGATTACCTTGGTTGGGTTAATCTGCCAAATTCAATATCATATGAAAATATTAATGAAATTAATAAAACGGCAACCTCATTAAATAATTGCGAAGTTGTTGTAGTTGTGGGTATCGGAGGTTCCTATTTAGGGTCGAAAGCTGTAATTGAGGCACTGTCGGATAATTTTGAGATGCTTAAAGAGCGCAAAAACCCGTTAATTGTATTTGCAGGGCAAAACATTTCGGAAGATTATATGACCGAACTGCGCAGTATGTTAAGCAATAAAAGCTGGGGAATTGTTGTAATCTCAAAATCGGGAACAACAACTGAGCCCGCCCTTGCGTTCCGCATACTTAAAACCGACATTGAAAAAAAATACGGAAAGCAAGGCGCTGCAAAACGGATAGTTGCAATTACCGATGCAAAAAAAGGCGCACTTAGGGTTTTGGCAAAAAAAGAGGGGTACAAAACATTTTCAATACCTGACGATGTTGGCGGCCGTTTTAGCGTGCTTACGCCGGTAGGCTTGCTTCCAATAGCAATTGCCGGATATGACATTGCACAGTTGGTAAAAGGTGCGGTTGATATGAAAAAACAGACTGAGGCCGACGTTCCGTTTGAACAAAACCCCGCAGCCGTTTATGCTGCTACGCGCAACGCATTATTGCGTATAGGGAAAGGCATTGAGGTTATGGCAAATTATAACCCTAAATTGCACTATTTTGCAGAGTGGTGGAAACAGCTTTATGGCGAAAGCGAAGGCAAAGAGGGCAAAGGGATATTCCCTGCAAGTGTCGATTTTACATCAGACTTGCATAGCATGGGGCAATATATACAAGAGGGGCAGCGCAATATATTCGAGACGGTTGTTTCAATAGCCAAGCCCAACACAAAAATTGTGATTGACAATGACGCAGACAACCTCGACGGACTGAATTATCTGTCGGGAAAGCAGATAGACGATGTTAACAAAATGGCCGAATTGGGCACCATACTGGCGCATATTGACGGTGGCGTACCAAATATACGTATTGAATTACCGTTGTTAAACGAATACTATTTGGGGCAGTTAATTTATTTTTATGAAATTGCCTGCGGCATATCAGGGTACATTTTAAATGTTAACCCTTTTAACCAACCCGGGGTTGAGGCATATAAAAAAAATATGTTTGCCCTTTTGGAAAAACCCGGTTTTGAAAAAGAGACAAAAGCTATAAAAGCAAAATTATGATACCATGTCGATAATAAACGATTTTTTTAATATTGTAATCCTCTCGGTTGGCAATTACAACCTGCAAATAAAACAGGCTGTATTGGCAATGGTAGTATTTTTTGTATCAATAGCTCTAATACTATTTGTAACAAGATACCTTAAAAAAGAGAGGCTGAGCAAATGGATAAACCCAAAAAACTTAAAATCGCTAATAAGGTTTGTGAGGTTGTTAATACTGATTGTGTCGGGTATAATGATAATTCAAATATTGGGATTCAACATAAAATCAATATTGCAATATGAGTTGTTGCATACCTCAAAAATATCGTTTAGCCTCTACAATATTATTACGTTGCTCATAATTTTCTTTATCACAAAACTTGTATTGCATATAATTGAGCTTGCCTTTGACGATAACATAAAATCAAAAAAAATTGAGAAGGGCAAGGGGCAATCGCTTTTTCAGATAGTAAAATATGTAATCTGGGTACTTGCCACCACCCTGTTTTTAGACTCCATAGGATTCAGCATTACATTTATGATTGCCAGTTTGTCGGCGCTAATGGTTGGGTTGGGACTTGGTATTCAGCATTTCTTTAACGACATAGTATCAGGCATTGTAATCCTTTTCGACCGTTCTATAAAAGTGAATGACATTGTTGAGATTCAAGGCGAGATTGTAGGCAAGGTTGTTGAAATAAGCCTGCGTACGTCAAAAATAATATCGCGCGATGATGTGATTATAATAATACCAAACTCGAAATTTACGGCAGATAATGTAATTAACTGGAGCCATAACAGTTTTAAAACCCGCTTTGGGGTAAAAGTTGGCGTGGCTTACGGCAGCAATGTCGAAAAAGTAAAACAACTGTTGATTGATGCCGCCAACGAGCACCCCGAAATAGACAGCAAGCCGGCGCCGCATGTTTATTTTCGCGATTTTGGCAACTCATCGCTCGATTTTGAGCTCCTGTTTATGACCGACGAGTCGTTTCGCGTTGAGCGCATAAAAAGCGACTTGCGTTTTGCCATCAATAAAAAATTTTCCGAAAACGGTGTTACCATCCCGTTTCCTCAGAGCGACGTGCATCTGTATCAATCATAAAAAAACCACCCGGCTTTTGCAGGGTGGTTTCAATAATCAAAATAGAAAACTACTCTATAAATTGTGCTTTTTAACAAACTCATTTAATAAACCGTCTAAATCAGGTTTGCCAATCTCTTGCAAATCGTAATAAACGCGTGTATTAGGTTTGCTAATATTAATAATGCGGTTTAAATCAATTGGTGTACCAATAATTACCGAATCACAATCAGTATTGTTTATGGTAGTCTCAAGGTCTTTCAACTGCTCGGCTCCATAACCCATTGCTGGAAGCAATACCCCAATATTTGGGTAATTTTTAAAAGTCTCCGACAATTTGCCTACAGTATAAGGGCGTGGGTCAACCAACTCGGCAGCACCAAATTTTTGGGCAGCAATAGTTCCTGCGCCTAATTTCATTTCGCCGTGAGTTAAAGTAGGGCCGTCTTCAACAACCAATACTTTTTTACCTTTTATTATCAATTCGTCATCAACGCTAATAGGCGATGCACCATCAATAACAACTGCATTAGGATTAACCTTTTCAATGCTGTCGCGAACAGTTTGAATGCCTTCGGGCGATGCCGAATCCATTTTGTTAATCACAATTGCATCGGCAATACGTAAATTAACCTCGCCTGGGTAGTACGATAACTCATGACCGGGGCGGTGTGGGTCGGCAACAGTAATAGTTAAATCGGTTTTGTAAAATGGGAAATCGTTGTTTCCGCCGTCCCACAAAATAACATCACATCCGTCAGGGTCTTTTTCTGCTGCGCGTACAATTGCTTCATAATCAACGCCGGCATAAATTACATTACCGCGTACAACGTGTGGTTCGTACTCTTCCATCTCTTCAACGGTGCACTTGTGCTTCTCTAAATCAGAAACATCGGCAAAACGCTGAACTTTTTGTGCATTCAAATCGCCGTAAGGCATAGGGTGGCGTATTGCAACAACCTTTAAACCTTTTGCCATTAAATACTCAATTACTTTTCGCGATGTTTGGCTTTTACCACAACCTGTACGAGTTGCAACAACTGCAATTACAGGTTTTGTGCTTTTAACCTGAGTATGGTCGGGACCTAATAAGCCAAAGTTTGCACCGGCAGCATTAACAACGGCACTCATTGCCATTACCCTGCTATAAGGTACATCACTATACGAGAAAATACAGGTGTCTGCTTTTAACTCTTTTATTAACTTTGGTAACTCTTGCTCAGCATAAATAGGTATTCCGCTTGGATATAGTTTACCGGCCAGTTCAGCAGGGTATTTTCTACCATCAATGTCAGGAATCTGTGCTGCTGTAAAAGCAACTACATTAAAATCTTCATTATCGCGATAATAAGTGTTGAAATTGTGAAAATCGCGACCGGCTGCGCCAATAATAATGACATTTTTCTTCGCCATAAATCCTCCGTTTTTTAAATATTAAAATTAATATGATTGTATTTCACAAATATAATTTTTTAAGTATATGGAAATTTAACCCAAAACATGTTAAGAAAAATGTTATAACATATTAAACGACATGAGTACTCTGTTTTTTTGTACGCAAGTCACGGTGTGAGTTGTTGGTTCAAAGATATTTATAATAATAAAACGTGAGACTTTCAAAAAGTACTCACGCCGTGACTGTCAAGCATTTAACTCTGATAGTTGTGAAATTAAGGCCATATAAGGGTTAGCCCAAAAGATATTTATGTTTACATTTGCCCATTAATAATATATAACATGAATATTCTGGCTCACTTATACCTGTCAAACGGAATTAATGATATTATGCTGGGCAATTTTATTGGCGATTTTGTTAAAGGGAACAAATATCTCGGTTACCCGCCCGATATGCAAAAAGGAATAATACTACACCGTAAAATTGACACCTTTACCGATAAACACCAAGCGCATAAGGCAAGCCGCGACAGGTTTAGAGAACAATATGGTTTATATTCAGGCATTGTGGTTGATATTATATTCGATCATTTTTTAGCTAAACATTGGCATGAATTTTATGCAAGCACCCTTGATATATATGCAAAACAGGTATATAATTATATACAGTTGCACCATAAAACCATTCCGCAGCAATTACAAAAATTAACACCATATATGATAAATAATAATTGGTTGGTTATGTACGAAAGCCTTGACGGGATTGAGCGGGTTTTAACCGGAATGTCAAAACGAACATCATTACCCTCAAAAGTACCGTTTGCCATGAATATTTTAAATATGTATTATGATAAATTCAATAATAATTTTCATCAAATTATTGCAGATTTGCAAAAAATGGTTGAAAAAAGCTTATATTTATCTAATTTTGCAATGAAATAGGTGTTTTTAAGCTTTAAACAACAAACAAATTAAGCAGTTAAGTTTTTTTTTTAACAAAAACATTTTAGTTTTGTAACATTGTAGAAAAAATATATTAAAAACGATAAATCAATTAACTTAGGCAATTATGAAAAAATTAAGTGTTAGCATTTTAGCATCATTTGTATTTGCAGCCCTTTTACTTACAAGTTGTGGTGGGGTACAAAAAATGGTGAAAATGGCATCTGAAGTAAAGTACGATGTTACTCCAAAAGTTCTTGAAATGCATGGAGATAGTGTTAAAGCAACTTTAAAAGTTACTTTTCCGGTTAAATATTTCCAAAAGAAAGCAACTTTGGAAATTACTCCTGTATTGAAATACGAAGGTGGAGAGACTGCTTTTGAAACATTAACGCTTCAAGGCGAGGATGTTCAAGACAACAATCAAGTGGTAAACTTTACCAGTGGGGGTACATTTAGTATATCATCGCAAATAGCTTTTGTTGAGGGTATGCGCAAAGCTGAACTTGTAGGACGCGTTAAAGCTATTATGGGCGACGATAGTGCAGAACTACCCGAAGTAAAAATAGCTGACGGTACTATGGCTACCTCTCTTTTATTAGAGAAAGATGCAATGCCAATTGCAGCCGACGATAATTTTGTTCGTGTAACTACCGAATCAAAAGGAGCTGCTATCCATTTTATTATAAACAAAGCTGACATACGCGGCAAAGAGTTGAAAAAAGATGAGATGAAAGCCCTTACAGATTTTGTTAAGGAAGCAGCCTCTAAAGAGAATGTTGAATTTAAAGGAGTTGAAATATCAGCTTACGCATCTCCAGACGGAGCAGAAGATTTAAATACTAAACTTTCAGGCAAAAGGATGGATAACTCACAAAAGTATTTTGTTCGTGAGTTGAAAAAATCAAAAGTAGCCGGGCTC
Organism: uncultured Bacteroidales bacterium; assembly: GCA_964419235.1. GTDB lineage: Bacteria > Bacteroidota > Bacteroidia > Bacteroidales > SZUA-534 > GH45. The sequence goes on along the minus strand of CAYQPP010000058.1, from coordinate 1,144 downwards.
GAAGAGGAAGGTTTTGTTTTATCAAAAGCTACCCCAGAAGATTGGGAAGGATTTAAGAAATTAATGCAAGAATCAGACATTCAAGATAAAGAGCTTATTTTACGTGTTCTTTCAATGTATTCTGACCCTGTTGTTCGCGAAAAAGAGATTAAAAATATTAGTGCAGCTTACGAAGTAATTGCTGAAGAAATTCTTCCTCAATTACGCCGTTCTAAATTTACCGTAAATATTGCAATTGTTGGATACTCTGACGAAGAGTTAAAAGAGGTAGCCGTTTCAAACCCCGACACTTTAAAAGTTGAAGAGTTAATGTACGCTGCTACTCTATTTACCGATTTGAATACTAAATTGTCGGTTTACCAAAAAGTTGCATCAAATTATGCCGACGACTGGAGAGGACATAACAATGTTGGTTATATTTACTTAAAACAAGGTAAAGTTGCCGAAGCAAAAGCAGCCTTTGAAGAAGCAAAAAAATTAGATGCCAGCAATACTAAGGTATTAAACAACCTTGGGGTTTGTGCATACATGGAAGGTGATGCAGCTGCAGCACAAGAGTTTTACAATGCAGCATCGGGAGCAGGTAACCAAGTTAGTTACAACCAAGCTTTAATAGCTGTTAAACAAGGTAAATATGAGAATGCATTGAATTTGTTTGTTAGCAGTAAGTATAATACGTTTAACTATGCGTTGGCTAAAACGTTAAATTATTATATTACTAAAAATGCTGATACTTTTGATGCCGCACTCGGAATTTTATCAAAAGCTGAAAACCAAGAGGCTGCTAATATATATTATTTAAAAGCAATACTTGGAGCCAAAAAACAAGACACTGATTTATTATTCAATAACTTAAAAACAGCAATCGAAAAAGATGCTTCGTATAAAGCATATGCTGCTAAAGACATTGAATTTGCTCAATATGCAAATGATGCAACCTATAAAGGTATTGTTGAATAGTATTAAAATTATTGATATTTAAAAAGCCTGGCATTATTGTCAGGCTTTTTTTTGTTATGGTTACTATATACAATTAGTTATGGGTAAGGTTGGGAAAACGAAACGATAATAAAGTTACATTTAATAAAAGATAAAATATAATGTATCTTTACATTTTAAAATATTAAAGGATTTAAAATGAATA
>CAYQPP010000057.1:9525-14781 GCA_964419235.1 uncultured Bacteroidales bacterium | reverse complement strand
TTTTTTTGCTATTAGCCTTTATTGGTAATGGTTATTATTTATTTTTATGAAGATGAACATCCATTTGAGGGTAAGGAATATTGAGTCCTTCTTTGTCAAATACCTCATACACTTTTTTATTCATATCGAAAAACACCCCCCAGTAGTCTTCAGCTTTTACCCATGCTCTAACGGCAAAGTTTACTGAACTATCCGCTAATTCAGATACTGCAATAAACACTTCCGGGTCTTTTAGAATTCTGCCATCCTCATCGCATAGTTGTTTTATTACATGTTCTGCTTTGGTTGCATCATCACCGTAACCTATGCCTATCATCCAGTCAACTCTTCTTTTTTCCTCTGTAGAATAATTGGTCATGGGTGATGTTGATAATCCACTATTAGGAATAATGATGGTTTTATTATCTGGTGTTTTTAGTATGGTGTTGAATATCTGAATTTCGTTTACAGTTCCCAAATATCCTTGTGCATCAATTACATCGCCTACTTTAAAAGGTTTAAAAATCAGCAGCATAACTCCTCCTGCAAAATTCTGAAGTGTACCTGAGAGAGCCATGCCAACAGCCAAGCCGGCTGCACCAAGAATAGCAATAAAGGATGTCATTTCAATTCCTAACATACCCAATGCAGTAATAACAAGCATTATTTTTAGCAATCCGCCTACTATTCCTTTGATAAACGGTCGCAGAGATTCGTCAGTTTTAGACTTGTTTAACATTTTGTCAAACCCTTTTATCAGTATTTTGATAACCCATCCTCCGATTATCCATATTGCAACAGCCCCAATCAGTTTTGGTCCGTAATGCACTACATTTTCTGTTACTTGATTTAAAATTTGTTCTGAGTTCATAATTTTTTTATTTAGTTTACAAATTGCTTGTTTGATTAATAACTACCGATAAGGTAGTAAACTGCATTAATATTTGAATATCAAATTAATTGTTTGATAACTATTTTACAAGCTTTTTTTTGCCATAAACCTTGTGGCAAAAGTGGCAAAGGCAACAACGCTTATCGAGCTTATAGGCATCAGTATTGCGGCAATTACAGGCGATAAAAGCCCTGTAATGGCAAATGTAAGTCCAAAAACATTGTATAAAAATGAGATAACAAAGCTGATTTTTACAATTATAAGCGATTTGCGGGCAAAAAGTATATACTTATATAACGTGCTAAACTTTGATGCATCGATAATAGCATCGCCGGCAGGGGAGAAGTGGTAAATATCTTCGGCTATCGAAAGCGCCACATCGCTCTGCATAAATGCTCCGGCATCGTTTAGCCCGTCGCCGGTCATTAGTACGTTTTTGCCTTTGTTTTGCAGCATTTTTATAAAATCCATTTTATCTTGCGGTTGCTGGTTAAAGTGTATCCTATTCTCTTTAAAGTATTTTTTCAGGTTATCCCTTTCCGAATCGTTATCGCCCGACAGTAGGTACAGCTCAAAATGCTTGTCTAAGTTCTTTATAACCTTATCAAATCCGTCGCGGTAGCTATTGCTGATAGAGAAATACCCTTTGTTTATATTATTTATCGACAGGTAAACCTTAGAGGTTTTTGAGCTTGATGTATCGTTGTTGCCTGTAACGTACTCTTTTGAGCCCATTCTAATGTCGATACCGTCAATTTTGCCAAAAGTGCCACGTCCCGACATCTCCATAAAGCCGGTTACGTTTGGGTAATTGCCTATTTCATAGTTTTTTGCAATGGCATTGCTAAGCGGGTGTGTCGATTGCCGTGCAATTGTTACGGCATATAAAACCTCTTTTTCGGTTAGTTTGTCGCCAATAAAATTGATATTGCTTTTGTCGGGCTTGGTAATTGTGCCTGTTTTGTCGAAAACAACGGTATTTATTTTTGTGAGTTTTTCAATTACCCCCGTGTTTTTTATATACAAGCCTTTTGTGCCGAATACCCGCATTGTGGTTCCAAAAGTAAATGGCATCGACAGTGCCAAGGCGCACGGGCAGGCTACAATTAAAACCGAGGTTAATACCAATAAAGCGTCTCTTAAATTGCCGATAAACAGCCATGCAAAAAAGCTCGATAGCGCAATCGTAATAATTACCACGGTAAAATAAACGCTTATTTTATCAATTATTGAAGTCAGCGATTTTGTGTTGTTGCCCTCCTCTTCGCTCTGATTCCACAACTGCGTTAAGTGGCTCTGTTTAACCTCTTTATCTACTTTAATGATTATTGCGCCGCTAATCTGTATTCCGCCGGCATATACAAAATCGCCCTGCTCTTTTTTAACCGGTGTCGATTCGCCTGTAACAAAGCTGTAATCAATCAGCGCATCGCCCGATGTTAGTATCGAGTCGGCAGGAATAAGCTCTTTGCTGCGTATCAACAGCTTGTCGCCAACTTTAACATCTTCAAGCAAGGTACTCTCTTCGCTGTTTTCAGTAATTTTTGTAACTGCCACCGGAAAATACGATTTGTAGTCGCGGTTAAATGCCAACGATTCGTAAGTCTTGCCTTGATACCATTTTCCTATCAGCAAAAAAAACAGAAAACCCGACAGGCTGTCGGAGTATCCGGGGCCGCTTTTGGTCAACACCTCAAAACCTGTAACAATAAATAGCGTGAGTATTCCTATTGCAACAGGCAGGTCAATGTTTATTATTCCTTTAATAAGGTTTTTATATGCCGAAATTATATAGTCGCTGCCGCTATAAAACACCAGCGGAACGGTAAGCACAAAACAGAGGTAGTACAGGAAAATGCCGAGGGAGCCGCCAATTGGCTCGCCGTTAAAATATTCGGGCAAGCTGTAAAGCATTACGTTGCCAAACACAAAACCGGCAACACCAATTTTATACAGTAGGGTTTTGTTTTCGGCTTTTATATCTTTTTTTTCGAGTGTTTGTAACGATATGTCGGGCGTGTAATGTATTGACACCAAAAGCTCGACAAGCTGGCGCAACGAAATTTCGGATGTGTTAAAACTGACTGAGAACTCTTTTTTAACGAAATTTACAGCCGAGTGTTTAATGCCGGCATTTAGTTTGTTTAAATGTTCAAGCAGGTAAATGCACGATGCGCAATGTATTGAGGGGATGTTAAAGGTTACTTTGGCAATGCCGTTTTCATAAAAATCGTAAACTTTCTCTTTAACCTCGTCTTTGTCTAAAAAGGCGTATTTGCTGTCATGCACAATATTGTCGGCTTTTATGCCCGGACTGTCTTGCAAGGTGTAGTATTGCGATAGTTTGTTGTCGTTTAATAGCTGATATACCTGTTTGCACCCGTGGCAGCAGAATATCTTGCCGTCCCATTCAACAGGGTTTTTGCCGCAGTCGGCACCGCAATGAATACATTTGTTATTACTCACGATTCTTTTTTATTTTATGGTATCCTTAATTAATTCATTTTCATCGATAATAAGTGTGTCGTTTTGCATTTTTACTTCGTGCAATGTTTTTTCTCCCATTTTCATCACTTTTTTCAGCTTGGCATCGGGCGGACTAAGAAAAGGTATATTCAGGCTTAAGCCCCGTAGTATAAAAAGTATCCCCATAATAACCATTAGTATAGGAAAAAAATTATTTATGCGGTTCCTTATTTTTACAGATATAAAATTTCCGGCTATGGTAACTGCCAATAATAATGGTATTGTACCTAAGCCAAAAAGCACCATAAACAGTACCGACTCAATGGCATTACCGGTTCCGGTTGATATAATTACCGCATAATAAAGCGGGCCGCATGGCAATAGTCCGTTAAGCAGCCCAATGGAAAATAGCCCAACATACGATTTTGTGGAAAATAGTTTTTTTAATGATTTTTTTACCGTGTTAACAAATCCAAATAAGTTGCTGTCTAAGCTGCTCGACTTAAACAGTGCCGGAAAAAATACCGTGGCAATCATTAAGGTTCCTGCCACAATTGAAACAATTTTTTGGAAACCCAGCGTGCTTAAACCTTGTCCGAGCATACCAAATGCTAATCCCATAAGGGCATAAGTTACAGTACGGCCAAGGTTGTAGAGTATTCCGCCTAATATTTTTTGCCATTTTGTATTACCGTGTAATGGCAGCGACAGGGCAATTGGGCCGCACATCCCAACGCAGTGGAAACTTGTGATTAGGCCTAAAATAAGACCTAAAAAAACTGTTATCTCTGATGGTAATTCCGAAAAGCCGTGCATGGTGATTAAATTTTTATTAAAATGTGATATAAAAGAATTGATGCAACAATTGAAAGCGGTATTGACGAATAAAACCCCGAGCCAATATTTTTAGCCTTGCCTTTCTCTTTAATAAACCCTATGGTATGTATTACGGCTTGCAGTATGCCAAAAATCGATACTGTGAATATACCGATATAAAGCCCAATTTTACTCTCTAAAATAATTAATGTAAGTGTCGCAAAATTGACGGTTGTGATAATGCTTGCGCCAATAAGGTATTTTTTTTTGGTAAGGGTTGTTTTTTTTATTTTAAGCGTAAAAATGCCTTGCGCAATTTCTTCAAAAGTGTGCAATACAACAAACCAAATAAAAAGTATATAAAGCAGTATAATTGTTTCGGGGTTTTCCATGTGTTTTCTTGTTTATGAATTTGTTTTAGGTTTTTTGCATGTGCTATTCAACAAACAAGTCCTTTTTAATTTCATAATTCAGGGCATCCATTTTCCATGATGCTGTAACAATATACCTGCCTTTTTCAAGTTTTGATTTATCAACCAAATACAATCCGGTTGTGGTATCAAACGATAATTTATAATCAAATTTTTTGTTAGATGGCCTATAAAATTCAACAAAAATAGTTTTTGTATTATCAATAATACTATCGCAAAAGTTAAAAGTAATATTTTTGTTTACATCAATTGTTATGCTGTCGGTAAAAGGCAGCGAGCGTTCGTTTATATAAATTTGCTTAGTGTATTCGGCTCCCTTTTTATAATAGTTGTCGGTAACCAAATCTTGGCTTTGGCGCAATGAAAAGATGATAAAAAAAATAGCAAGTGATAAAAAAATCACAAAAAATATAAAAATCGCATTCCCCCAGTGTAGCTTATTCATATTATTTCAGTTATTATTATGTATTTGATGTTTAAAATTTATTATTCAATTGCTTTATAGTCTAACATCTTGCGTCTAATATCTTGCGTCTAACATCTCAAAGTCTTGCGTCTTGAGTCTAAAATCTAATAGTCTAAAATCTAACATCTCAAAGTCTTGAGTCTAAAATCTCATAGTCTAAAATCTAACATCTCAACCTTCTTTAATAAGGCCCTATAAAGTTGGTT
>CAYQPP010000057.1:0-9425 GCA_964419235.1 uncultured Bacteroidales bacterium | reverse complement strand
CTCAACCTTCTTTAATAAGGCCCTATAAAGTTGGTTTTATATGTTTCTAAAAGTTCGTTATTTTCATAAATGCCAATTTCAATATCGGTACTTTTTCCCGTTAAAACTTGTTTATTGAGTTTAATAATAATAACATTTTCAAATTTTCCGTCTTTTTCAAGAGTGTTATTTTTGCCGGCAAATTGTATTTCGCCTTTTTCAGGATGCAATAATTTTATATCCAACTCCTTGTCTTTTTGTGTTTTGTTAATAATTTTTATGTTATAGATATTTGAGAAAATATTGGTATCAACTTTTTGAAAAATTGTTCCCGGCACCCTCAATATTGTAGAGTCGATAGGTGTGCGTTGTGTTAGGGTAAAAGCAAGCACACTTAACAAAACCAATAAAACCGCAGAATATGCATAAGTGCGGGCATTTATTATCGATCGTTTGCCTGTTTCAATCCCGTGCACAGAGTCGAAGCGGATAAGGTTTTCGGGTTTGCCGATTTTTCGCATAACCGTGTTGCATTCGTCAATGCAGGCAGTACAGTTTATGCACTCTAACTGGCTGCCGTTTTTTATATCAATACCGGTGGGGCATACGGCAATACATTGCTTGCAGTCGATACAGTCGCCACTGTTTTTTGCGCCTCGCGGTTCGCCTCGTTTGTAGTCGTAAGTTACAGCTATCGACTTTGAGTCTAACAAAACACCCTGCATTCTTCCGTAAGGGCATATCATGGTGCAAACCTGCTCGCGGAAATATGCATAAATCCAATAGTAAAAAGTGGTAATGCCCATCATAAATAAAAAGCCCATCATATTTTCGCTAATAGGCGAGGTTATTATCTCTATTAGGCGTTGAGGCCCCACAAACCAGTTTAAAAACAGATTAGTTATAATTAAAGCTGTTATATAAAAAGTGATGTGTTTTGCTATAATCCTTAATATGGCTTTTGCCGATTTTGTCTCTTTTATCTTTCCGTTTCTGTAATTTCCGTCAAAAAGGTATTCTATCCGCCTGAATATATGTTCCATAAAAATGGTTTGCGGGCATGCCCACCCACACCAGAGCCGTCCGTAAACAACGGTAAAAAGCACAATAAATATTACGGTTATTAACATTATTAGTGCTAATAAATAAGTGTCTTGAGCCCAAATAAGTTGGCCAAAAAGAAATATTTTACGATCAACAATATCAAAAAGCATCAACGGGTTTCCGTCTATTTTAATTATTGGTGCAAATATTAAAAACAGGATAGTGAACCATGCAAAAATTGTACGGCGGGTGTACCATTTGCCTTTTGGTTTTTTTGCATATATTGTTTTTTTGTCGCCCGATTCATCAATGTTTAATGGGCGGTCGCGAAATGTCGATGTTTCATTATTGCTCATGCGTGGCGGTTTGTTGAATTAAAATATACATTAATTAAAAGAACTACTCGAGGCTTTGGCCTCGGGGTTCTATATATTCTCCCCTAATTTTTAGGGGAGATATCAACCGGCAATTGCCGGTTGATAGAGGGGTAAAATAATGAAAATTCGATTTTTAGCTTTTGTGCTGAAATAAAGTTGGCGTAATACCTCTTGCCACGGGGATAGTCAGCTTTAAGAATTTTCTTTATTATCATTTTTTGTACTATCGTTAATTTAGTGGGGTGTTTAAAATATCAGGCACTAAATATTATTACCTAAGTTGAATGATTTGAGTAAATCAAAAAATGTTTTGCTTAGGTATAAATAGTATTCATTAAGATATTAATATAACCTCTATTTGTTAACATTTTAGTTAGTTGTTTCTAATTTTTTGCACTCCTCTCCTTGAGGGGTTTTACCGTTATCGGGGTTTGAGCCAATCAAAGACTCTGATATAAATACCGACAGGTTTTTTATTTGCCTTCCGCTCATCATCGCTTTATATGGAGTCATGCCTTTTTCGGGTCTGCCTTCGGTAATAACCTTAATAATATCTTCCTCCGAGCATCCGTTTAGCCAGTAATTATCGGTTAGGTTGGGACCAATTGAGTTCCCTTCGCCGTTCATGCCGTGGCATGCAATGCACCCTTTTTCGGTAAACAGTTTTGAACCTTCAGCAATAATTTCATCTAAATTTTGTTTGTTGCCGGCATTATTATTTTGCTTTGCCCTGTTTTCCTCTTCAAAGGCAACAACACTTTTATTGTACTCGCTAACCTGATCCATGTTATTATTTGGGTGGCCAAAATAGCGTATGGCATAAATGCCCGAAAAACCAATCGACAATAAAAATATTAGCACAATCCATACAGGGGCTTTATTGTTTAGCTCTTTAATACCATCATAGTCGTGCGATGAAATATCATCATCAAATTGGTCGTTGTTTTTTAATTCGTCGCTCATAGCTTAGTGTATTATTGTTGAATAAAAATTTTGTTATTTATTTATTATTAGCACTTTTTAAATAGCTATTTTCGCCATTGCCAATTTCATCTTTATCAAAAATTGAGGTTTTAAAACCTTCCAAATCTTTTTTTGGTATTTTAAAGGTTTTATAAACTATTACTACAAAAAGCGCAATAAAAATCAGCAACCCAACAATATAAAAATATTGTATTCCTTGAACATTCCCAATCACTTCTCCAACAAATTTCATGTCTGTTTTTTTTCAATATATTATTTATAACTCCAACCTCAACCTCAATCTTCAATATTGTGTGTTTCTTTATATCTTTTCACGCCTTCGGGTGAGATATCCCTGCCCAGTTTATGCAGATAGGCAATCATTGCAATAATCTCTTTTGTGGGTTCAACCTCAATGCCCGACTCTTTTAAATTGGCAACAATCTCTTTGGCTTGCTCCATATACTCTTTAACGGCAATATCCTCATAGCCTTCGTCATATGGTACACCAAGCATTTTCATTACTTTAATTTTGGTTGGTATTTCCGATAAATCGACATCTTTTCTCACAAGCCACGAATACTCCGGCATAATAGTCTGAGGGTTCATTTCGGTTGGGTTTGTAAAGTGGTTATAATGCCAAATTGCTGTTTTATAAGTTGAGCTGCCAATATAGCCGGTTCTTGCCAAGTCTGGTCCGGTTCGTCTTGAGCCCCATTGAAATGGATGGTCATAAACAAACTCGCCTATTTTGGAATATTCGCCGTATCTGTCGGTTTCGTATCGTAGCGGCCTAACCTGTTGCGAGTGGCAGTTATAGCACCCGTTTGCAACATAAATATCGCGCCCTGCAAGTTCAAGTGGCGAATATGGCGTAACAGTTTCAATTTTCGGAATATTTGACTCAACTTTTACCATAGGTATAATTTCAACGGCACCGCCGATTACCAATGCAATAAATATTAATATCGACAGTCTTACGCCTTTGCGCTCTAACCATCTATGGAAATTCTCTCCAAATTTTCTGTTATCGGAATTTTCAAGTCCGGGTGCTTCTGCAGGTTCGTCGGCAACAATACTACCCGATTTCATTGTTTTTATAATGTTATAAAAGAAAAGCAAAAAGCCTATAAAGAATAGTATTCCGCCTACAACCCTAAAATAGTACATAGGCAATATTTGCGTTAAGGTTTCAAGAAAATTAGGATATGCCAAAATACCCTCGTCGGTATATTCGCGCAGCATTAACCATTGTGTAATGCCTGCCCAGTAAAGTGGTATGGCAAAAAGCAGTATGCCGAGTGTGGCTATCCAAAAGTGTGTGTTGGCCAGCTTGTCCGAAAAAAGTTTAGTTCTGAAAAGTTTAGGAATCATCCAATAAAACATTCCAAAAATAAGCCCGCCATTCCATGCCATTCCGGCAATGTGCGTATGCGCAATCGTCCAGTCGGTAAAGTGGCTTATTGCATTCACGCTTTTTAGCGACATCATTGGTCCTTCAAATGTTGACATGCCATAGGCCGTAACGGCAATAACCATAAATTTAAGCTCGGCCTTATCGCGCACCTTGTCCCATGCTCCGCGTAACGTAAGCAAACCGTTAATCATACCTCCCCACGACGGTGCAATAAGCATTATCGAAAAAGTTACGCCGAGTGCTTGTGCCCAATCAGGCAAAGCCTGATAAAGTAAGTGGTGAGGGCCTGCCCACATATATAAAAATATTAAAGTCCAAAAGTGTACTATTGATAATTGGTATGAATAGATAGGGCGGTTTGCCGCTTTGGGCAGATAGTAATACATAATGCCTAACCATGGTGTGGTTAAGAAAAATGCTACGGCATTGTGTCCGTACCACCATTGCACAACCGCATCTTGTGCGCCGGCCCAAACGGGATAGCTTTTTAAAAAACTAACAGGAATCTCTATCGAGTTTACGATATGCAGAACGGCTACGCCAATAAAGGTAGCCAAATACCACCATACTGCTGCATAAATGTGTTTTGTGCGGCGTTTAAGTATGGTGCCAATCATATTCCAACCAAAAATTACCCAAACAACGGCAATCAAGATATCAATTGGCCATTCAAGCTCAGCATACTCTTTACTGGTGGTAAAACCTGCTAACAACGTAACAGCAGCTGCAACAATTACAAGCTGCCAACCCCAAAAATGTATTTTGCTTAACACGTCGCTAAAAAGGCGGGCTTTAAGTACGCGTTGCATTGAGTAATAAAAACCGGCAAACATGGCATTGCCTATAAATGCAAATATTACAGCATTTGTATGTAGTGGTCTAACCCTGCCAAATGTAGTAAACTCAATACCAAAGTTAAGCTTTGGAATTGCAAGTTGCGAAGCGGCAAGCAACCCTACAATCAATGCTACGGCACCCCATACTAATGTTGCCCATATAAAATTCCTGACTGTTTTGTTATCGTAATTAAATTGTTGAATTTCCATAAAGTTTATTTTAAGTTTTTATGTTGTCATCAATATTGTCATCTGTAATTGGTTCATCATCAAAAAGTATCCTTACCGATGGGGTATAATTGTCATCATATTGACCTGATTTTACAGCCCAAATAAATAGCGCCAAAAAAATTATGGCAGCTAATAAACTAACACCAATAAGTAAAAATAAAATATTCATAAAATATTTTTATATGGCTTAATTTTCAAATGTATTGTGTCTTGCAATTTATATCTTGTTGTTTAACTCATAATTTTACAATCAAATAGTTGTATTGTTTAGTTGTAGGTTTAATAATGCAATAATTTAGAAATGTTCTAAATAAAGGATGGTGTTATTGATGTTTGATATGCTATATATTTAATTTATTACCTTTGAGATATATTGAATCAATAAAATTAAAGAAATGAAGCGGCGTGATTTTTTTAAAAAGGCAATTAGTACAGGTGTAGTTGCCGGGGCAGGTTTAAAAATTGCAGGGTTTAATGGTTTGTTTGCAGGTGAGTTAAATACTAATCCAAGCAGTAGTTACGATTTAGTTGCAGTAATGGGTGGAGAGTCTGATGTTATGTTCGACAAAGGAATTGCTGAGCTGGGTGGCATGCAAGCTTTTGTTAAACCCGGGCAAACGGTAGTTGTAAAACCAAATATTGGATGGGATCAACCTGCCGAGGTAGGAGCAAACACCAACCCTGTATTGGTAAAGCGTATTATCGAACATTGTTTTACTGCTGGCGCCAAACAGGTTTATGTTTTTGATAATACTTGCGATAAATGGACAAGTTGTTATAAAAATAGTGGTATTGAGGCAGTAGTGAAAGAGGCCGGTGGAAAAATAGTGCCTGCCGATAGTAAAACTTATTACCGCAAGGTTGAAATACCAAAAGGCAAAGAGCTTAAAACTGCCGAAGTGCATGAGAAAATATTGGATAGCGATGTATTTATAAATGTGCCTATCCTAAAGCACCATTCGGGCGGGCGAATATCGGTTTGCATGAAAAACTTGATGGGTATTGTTGAAAATCGCGAGTGGTGGCATGGTCATAACCTGCATCAATGTATTGCCGATTTTTCGTCGTACAGCAAGCCTACGCTAAATGTGGTTGATGCATACAGGGTTATGATAAAAAATGGGCCGCGCGGAATATCGGCCGAGGATTGTGCAATTAAAAAGTCGTTGCTTATTTCAACCGATATGGTTACAGCAGACGCGGCAGCAGCCAAAATTTTTGGCATGGAGCCCGATGAGGTTGAGTATATAAAAATAGCACATGACATGAAAATTGGTAACAAAAATTTGGATAGTTTAAATATTAAAAGAATTAAAATTTAGTAATTATCACAATAGTAATCAAGCGGTTAGTTATTGTACTATTTTTATTGCATTAATGATGCATAATTAATATAAAACGCTTATTTGCAACAAGGTAGTACTGTTTGTTGCAGATTTGGGCATAAAATAAAAAACTATTCCTTTTTGGAGATAATATTGCAATAAATGAGATATTTAAAATCAATTAGAGTAGTAACCTCCATTATTTTTATTGTATTAACCACTATTTTATTTCTTGATTTTACCAATCTGCTTTCCGGAAAATGGGATAATGCAATTCTTTCTTTTCAGTTTGTACCATCATTATTAAAGCTTTTTCGTGGGGTATCATATGTTGCCATTGGGTTTATAGGGTTTACCCTTTTGTCTTTTGTTTTTGGCAGGTGGTACTGCTCATTTGTTTGTCCGTTAGGAATTTTGCAGGATATTTTTATCCGAATCAATAAATTTGTTTTCCGAAAAAAAAGAATAAAGTATAGTTACCACAACTCCGTACCGTGGTTAAAACATTTTGTATTTGTAATTACATTGCTTTTTATGCTTTTTGGTTCAACGGCAATGTTTATACTGCTTGACCCTTTTAGTAATTACGGACGTATTGCCACTCATATTTTGCAACCTATCTATCTGTTTTTCAATAATGTAATAGCTTTAGTTGTTAATAAAATGGGCTACTATGGTATTTATCATATCGAAATTCAGGCATTTGATTTTGCATCGTTTATTTTTGCGCTGTTTATTGTTTTTTTATTGTTGTTGTTCACCCATAAAAGGGGGAGGCTCTTTTGCAACACTTTATGTCCGGTGGGGGCTTTTCTTGGAAAAACATCGACCATTTCGTTGTTTAAACTTAAAATTTCTAAAAACAGGTGTATCTCTTGTGGATTATGCGAGTTGGAGTGTAAGGCAGAAAGTATTGATTCTAAAAACCAGACTATTGATTTTAACCGATGTGTTTCATGTTTTAATTGTATTGATGTCTGTTCCGAATCGGCAATTACATACCAATTAATAAAAAAGGGTGATATCCAAAAGGTTGATAAAAGTAGGCGTAATACGCTTAAAACACTATTTGCAGGGGTAGTAGGGGTGTCAGGACTGTCATTTACTATTAACAAAGAGCAGTTTAGTAGTTTTAAATCAAAAACACCCACTATAAGTAAATATCCTGTAATTCCTCCGGGAGCTATAAGTCTTGAGCATTATAAAAGTACATGTATTGCCTGTCATTTATGTGTAAGTTCTTGCCCGTCAAAGGTAATTCAAAGCACATTTGCCGAGTTTGGGTTTGATGGATTGCTTATTCCAAAAATGGATTACGGTGTTAATTATTGCCAGTTTGAGTGTAATTTGTGTGGCGAGGTTTGCCCAACAGGTGCAATTAAACCACTAAAAATCGACAATAAAAAAGTAACACAAATTGGCAAGGTAACTTTTGTTAAAGATAATTGTGTAGTATCGCAAATTGAACAAGACTGTGGTGCATGTGCCGAGCATTGTCCGACAAAGGCCGTAAAAATGGTGCCTTACAATGGCAAAAACAATAAAAAATTATTAATTCCCGAAGTAAATACAAGCCTGTGCATTGGTTGTGGTGCTTGTGAATACGCTTGCCCTGTAAGGCCGTATAAAGCAATTTATGTCGAGAGTAATATAAATCACCTAATAGCTCAAAAACCTACAATAGAAAAACTCGAACAAAAAGGTAATAAAGAGCAAGATTTCCCTTTTTAATAAAAAATATGGCTTAAAATGAGTAAAAGCTGCAACGGGGAGAAGCAGCTTTTACCATAAACCAAATTTTATCATCAAGTAACCCTTGATGATCCATTAACCGCTACAAATGTAATAAAAATAATATTAAAACATAAAACAGTTTTTCAAAAAAAAATATAAAATTTTGTAGTTTTTTTTTATCAATCCCCTGTGTAGAATTCAATAGGTTGCAAATCAGGCGATTTCACATCTTTTTCAACTACTAAAAAACTTCTAATTTCATAACACAAGTGGCACTTGCTAATATATCCTTCGGTTTTTGGTTTAAAACCGTATTTGCTTTTAGCTAATTTATACAAACTTTTAATACCACCATTTAACAGAATAGTAAGGTAAGGGTATTTTTTTGGATTAATCTCGCCACTTAAGTCATCAATATTAATAGCTACCCCATTAGTATGCGAAAAAATAAAATTTCCAAACATATCAACATGAAAATGGTTTTCTGTAGGAAAATCATCAATACAATTGGTATTTTGCATAAACAGTTCTGATACCGAATACTTGTTTAAATATTTCTGAAAAAAATCAAACGACCTTCCTGCAAAAGTAATATTAAAACACTCGGCTAACTTACTCATGTAATTATCGCCAAATTTTTTAATGTATTTTTTTAACGAATGGGTTTTGCTGGTATCAAATGACGAAACCTCAGGATAAACCTCATTATCCCAAATCATAACATTAATACTTAATTGTTCGGCAGCTTTAGCCACATTCTGAACTTTTTTTAACGGAATACTCTCGTTTTGAAAAGGGCTAACCTTTAATAGCAAGCGTCCAAGCCCATATAACTTTAAAGTTTTTAGCAGTTTTATAGTATCTTTTTGATTATGATACCACGAGCAATTTGTTACAATATGCTCTAAATGTATCGAGCTTCTGTTTATCTGTCGCACGGCCTTAATAAGCTCATCGGGATATAAAAACGGTTCGCCTCCCTCAATATGCACCGATTGGCACCCCATTAATTCAAGCTTCGAAATAATCTTATCCATCATTTCAGTCGAAATAAAACCATGCTTTCGCGAAGGAGACGCCTTGTGCCTGCAATGGGCGCACATAACCGAACAATTATAGTTGGTAATTATTCCACCGGTTGCTAAACGAGTTATAGAAAAGCTCATATTTACTAACCCTCTTATTAATTTTTATATGTATAAAGAAATCATTGCCCTAAGTGAACACTGTGAATCTTATTCGTTAAAACACCATCCTATTTTTTTTCAAGAATAGTTATATTATTTTGCTTTAACAACATATTAATAGCATTTATTGTTGATTAAATAGTAAGGCATAAAACATGATAATAATTTTATATATATTATATACACTTATAATAACCTATCAATAAATGTGTTAAAAAGGCAATGAAAAAAACATTAAAAAAAACATATAAAATTATTTGGATAGTAAATAATAGAAAGATACTTTTGCACCCGCTTTTAGAGATAATCACTAACAGCTACGTTCTACACAA
>CAYQPP010000056.1:4122-14812 GCA_964419235.1 uncultured Bacteroidales bacterium | reverse complement strand
AAAAAAATTGCCTGTCAATAACTAAAAACCTCCAACCACAAAATCATATTTAGGAATTTCTTCTAAAAAAGCATAACTGTTTTCTTGTTTTCATCATTTTTCTGCAACACTCATGTAACTATTTGATAATCAAGTATAATTTTGTAAATTTGGGTGTTGCAAAATTGCAGATATGTTTGTTAGAAAGCTAAAAAATTATAAAAGGTTTACTGTGCGAGACAAATTGAAACAATACAACAATAAATTAAGAGACAATGAAATATCTAATATTAAGCAGCCTGTTTTTGGATGTACACTACCAATTTATTGAATCTTTGCTTACTGTTGTTGTGCCAACTATGCCAAAGCCGCCCTCAATATTGCTAAACACCTGTACCGACTGAAAAAACAACTCCATATCAACCGTTTCGCTTTGCTTATCGACAGATATCATATACTTGTAAAAATCATACGATATGTGCTCTAAATAAAAATATACTTTTTTATCTTTTTTATTAGACATATCCGGCACTCCAATCTCAAACCCATATTTGCTGCCGTTAAATAATTTGTCAGAAAGGTAGTAGTAATCATCGTGGTCTGAAACCTCGATTGAGGGGTCGTTGCTATTGAAATATAATTTATTGACATAAACATCATATTGTGTTGAATCGGGCAAATTGTAATATACTGTATCGGCAGAAACCGAATTTGATGCTGCTTTAATCCGGTAATAGTTATCCTCTCCGGCAATGTCTTTAAAATTAACCCTGTAAAGAGTCTCGCCACTATCGCCCGAACCATGTTCATCAAATGACGTTGGCCCAATAGAGTCAACAGATGTTATTGATACTGCCTGCATGGTTGTGATTTTGCTTTTTACGCTATTCAAATTAGGTACAGATACTGCAATCTCATACTCGTGCCCAATTTGTGCAATGGCACTACTTCCTATGTAATGCCCCATTGTGTCTAATTGCAATGTTTCAAGCAAATTGCCATTCTCAAATATATCAACCTTTGCATTATTCAAGTATAACAATTTTGTAGAGTTGTCTTGAACATGGTTGCTTCTGAAAATATTTACCCAAAATACGCTATCGGGCTGCACAACAGTATTTAACACAATTTTTCTTTCGTTGTCGGGTACTTTTATATCAATCTCTTTACGGCACGCAACCGATAAGACTATTATGGCTATTGGAATCAAATATTTTTTCATCTCTATATGCTTTTTCAACTGTTTAGTTTTCTATTTGTCATCTTTAAAACTCAAACCTATACGATATTGATGGTATAATAGGGAACAAACTGTATTGTATTAATTTGTTTTTTCCTGTTTCATAATTCTTTTCCCATTGCAAAAAGAATGGGTTTTTTCGGTTATAAACATTATAAATTGAGAAATTCCATGTACGCTTACCCCACTTCTTCTCTTTATGGAAGTTTATCCCCACATCGAGCCTATGGTAAACCGGCATTCTGTAATTGTTGCGGTTTTCATAATGAGTAACTTGCGGCTCTTGAGAATTATCATAATAATCATAAACATTAAAATTTTTATTTAAAGCGGTCTGGTAGTAAGCCGGGTATTTCTCAAAGCCCAAAGTAGTGGCATTACCTGTTCCAAACACCCAAGTGGCACCAATATCAATATGGTCGTTTATTTTGTGCGAAACAACAATACTTATATCGTGCCGCCGGTCATATTTATAAGGAAAAACTTTTCCGTAGCTTATTTCGCTACCCGGCTCATCAAACAGCCTTTCCGATTTTGACCATGTGTAGCCAACCCACCCTGTGGTATTCCCATATTTTTTCATTAAAAGGAGTTCTATTCCGTACGACCAGCCTTTACCCTGAACAACCTGCTCCTCCCAATTATCATCTAACGAAAAAAAGGAGGCACCCTCTTTGTATTCAACCAAGTTATCCATGGTTTTATAAAACCCCTCAACACTAATGTCGATATCTTTATTAACGGCATACATTGAGCCCAAAGCAACTTGGTGTGCCACTTGCGGCTTGAGTGTTTTTGTTGACGGCACCCACAAATCAAAAGGCAGCCCGATATTTGAGTTGGCCAAAAGGTTGATATATTGGTTCATTTTGGCATAAGCCGCTTTAATGCTCAGTTTTTCGTTAATCAAAAAACGTGTCGATATTCGCGGCTCAAATGAATTATAAAAAGTGTCGTGCACTTTAAAGCCCGACCACCGTAAGCCGACATTCATTTTTACCAAAGCCCCTATCCTAATGTCATCTTCAACATATGTGGCCATTTCGTTTGTATATACCGCCTTATTCCCAAGTTCAACTTTTTTATAAGTTGTGTCGGTATTATTATACGACTCTAACATTACTCCCGGGTTAAAAGAGTGGTAAGTGTCTGAAAAACCAAATTTTATGCTGTGGTTTGGGGTCGGATAATAATCAAAATCAACCTTGCCCCCCAAGTCATAAATGCCTGAGGTGTAATCCATTTTGTCAGAACGCCTGTTTCCATATTGGCTTTCATACCCTGTTAGTATTTTATATCGGCTGTATGTTGCCGTTGTATTGGCAAAAAGTTTATTGCTTATTTGATAATTCCAACGCAGCGCCGATGTAATGTTTCCCCACCAAAATTGCATTTCGTTTTTATAATGTATCTCTTTTCTTTCAAACTCACCCGCATCGCCATCCCAATTTTCATCAACCCAAGTATCCTCCATTACGCTATAAAACCTGTCTTTACCCATATAAACACTTAAATAAATCCTACTTCGATCAGAAAACCGGTGGTTTATTTTTGCATTCAAATCATAAAAATAGTAACCGTAATTTAATTTGTCAAGATTCGCTCTTTTTTCCTCCATCTTTACTAAAGGATATGATAATATATCAATATATGTTCGACGCCCCGATACAATAAATGAGGTTTTATCTCCGATAGGAGCCTCAAGAGTTAGTTTTGATGCAATTAGACCAATTGAACCTTTAGCTTTAAACTCTTTAATATTACCCTCTTTCATGCTTATGTCGAGCACCGATGAAAGCCTACCGCCATAGCGTGCCGGAAAGCCTCCCTTAATGAGCTTTACATTTTGTATTGCATCGGCATTAAAAACCGAGAAAAACCCAAATAGGTGACTAACGTTATAAACAGGTACTCCATCAAGCTGTATAAGGTTTTGGTCGGGTCCGCCGCCACGCACATACATACCACTCATACCCTCGCTACCAGACTGTACGCCGGGCAACAATTGAACCATTTTAATAATATCGGCCTCGCCGAGCAACATTGGCAATTTGCTTATGGTTTTCATTGGTATTTCAATAATACTCATTTGCGAACTCTCAACACCAACCTCGCTCAATTCGCCTTTTACAACCACTTCATCAATTTGAATATTGGGTGCTAATTCAATATTTAACGACATGTTACCTTTTAACTGAATCTCTTTTTGATGCGGAGTATATCCAACATATGATATTGTCAGCAAAACAGGAGACCTATCAAAAGTAACCGAGAAAAAACCATACGCATTGGTAACAGTTCCAATATATGAATTTGCATCATAAATATTTGCACCAATAAGTTTTTCGCCATTCTCAACATCGGTTACATAACCGCTAATTGTGTATTTTTGTGCCGAAACAGAAAAAATACTCCCTACACACATTAGTATTACAAAAAATCGCTTAATCATAAAGTTAAGTTTTGTTGAATTATAAGATATAAACGCAAAAATTACATATTATTTTATATAACCTTAATTCCGCAACTGTCAAAGTTAAATGCTTGATAGTCACGGCGTGAGTTCTTTTTGAAAGCCTCACGTTTTATTATTATAAATATCTTTAAATCCGCAACTCACACCGTGACTTGCGGATTTAAAGATATAACAATCTATTGATGATAAAAATCACAAAAGGTTGCATTAAAGCATTAAAAATAACATACAAAAATAAAATTACTTTTTGTTAAACAAAATAATATTCTAACATATTATTAATCAACAAAGTGCATAAACTCAATTTTGCAGCATTAAACAAAACAATAATTTATAACCAAATATTAGTCTTTTTTACCCTAAAACAAAACCATAATAAATTACACAAAATAGAATATGTTAAAAACTAATTTATATTTAATATAATTTAGACTAACAATATCATTACCCCTTTACTTATTTGTTATTCTGTCAGTTAGACGATTTTATTATTTAGAATATGTATGTTTAACGGTTTTATTGCTAAAAATAAATTTTGATTTGTGTTTAATATTATACTATATTTGTTAAACATTTTTGTTGAACACTAACAAACAACACATTAAACAAAACAACTATTAAAACACACAACTATGACAGCAATTGAATTTACAGGCAAATTATTAAACATAGAGGAAAGATTAAAGTATTTTGCTTACAGTTTAACAACAAACGCCGAAGAGGCAAAAGACCTTTTGCAAGAAACAATGTTAAAAGCATTAACAAATAGAGATAAATTTACCGACCCCCGCAATTTTAACTCTTGGGCCTATACCATAATGAAAAACACATTTATTAATAACTATAGGCGAAATGTAAAATCAAATACAATTTTTAATAAATTTGAAAATAACGAAAACCTCCCTCATAAACAAGAGGCTATTTCTCCCGAATCGGTACATGCCTATAAAGAGATAAAGAAAAAAGTTGACAATCTTCAAGATGACTTTAGAATTCCATTTCAAATGTTTACTGAAGGTTTTAAATACAAAGAGATTGCAGAACAGTTAGAGATTCCGATTGGAACCGTTAAAAGCAAAATATTTTTTGCGCGGCAAAAACTTATGGACAGCCTTCCTGAGTATATGAACGAATACAGATAGAATTTAATTCAATTACACATAATAATTAAAAAACACTTATAGTCCGGCTTTTGCCGGACTATTTTATTTACAAAATAAAAAAGCAAACAAATCATTAAACATAAGTGTTATGCTATTCTAAAATAAATACAAACGCTAAAATGAACAGACTAAGTTTTATAAGCAACATGTCGGGCGAAGCAATCGACGAACTATATCTACAATACACTAAAAACCCTGAAAGCATTGACCCACAATGGCAATATTTTTTTAAAGGCTTTGAATTTGCCCAAGCCCATTACCCTATTAACGACAATGCTGCCGATACCATTTCGGCAAAAGAGTTTAATGTTATCAACTTAATACATGCATACAGACAACGGGGACACCTATTCACAAACACAAACCCTGTTCGCCAAAGACGCAAATACCATCCGACTCTCTCTATCGCTAATTTCAACCTGAATGAAAACGATTTAAAACTACAATTTAAATCGGGCGAAAATATAGGATTGAAAAATGCCACATTAAAAAATATTATCAACCATTTAAATAAAACCTACTGCCAATCAATTGGCGTTGAGTATCTCTATATAAGAAAACCGGAAGAGGTAGAGTGGCTGCGCAACAAAATGGAAAACAGCCAAAACACACCTAATTTTAACAAAACCGAAAAACTAACTATTTTTAAGCACCTTGTTAATGCCGTTGGTTTCGAAAAATTTATTCACACAAAATTCACAGGGCAAAAACGTTTTTCGTTAGAGGGTACCGAAACATTAATCCCATCGCTAAATGCGTTAATTGAACATGGTGCCGATTTGGGAATAGTAGAGTTTATTATTGGCATGTCGCACAGAGGAAGGCTGAATGTACTTACCAATATTTTAAACAAACCTTACGAACTGGTATTTCGCGAATTTACCGGAAAATCATATTTTGATTCCATATCGTTGGGTGATGTTAAATACCACTTAGGCTATGGCAATACCATTACTACCCAAAATGGCAAAAAAGTGCGATTAAACATGGCTCCCAACCCTTCACATTTAGAAACGGTAGGACCTGTTATTCAAGGTATTTCATATGCAAAAATAAAACACAAATATAAAAACAACGCGAACAAACTGGCACCTATTATTATACATGGCGATGCCGCAATAGCCGGTCAGGGCGTGGTTTACGAAGTAATACAAATGTCGGGGCTTGCCGGATACCAAACCGGAGGCACAATACACCTTATAATAAACAACCAAGTAGGATTTACAACAAATTACCTTGAAGCCCGCACAAGCACCTACTGCACCGACGTTGCCAAAGTTACGCGAAGCCCTGTATTTCATGTAAATGGCGACGACGCCGAAGCTTTGGTTTACACCATAAAACTTGCGGCAGAGTACCGCCAAAAATTCCATAAAGATGTATTTATCGATATTCTGTCATACCGAAAATATGGGCATAACGAAGGCGACGAACCCCGATACACACAACCGGTACTGTACAAAACCATTGCAAGGCACCCTAACCCGCGCGATATTTATGCACAAAAAATAGTTGGCGGGCAGATTGCCAACAATAATGAACTAAACAAAATTGAAGCCGACTTTAACAAAATTTTAGAGCAAAAGCTTGAAATAGCTCAACAAGATTCAAAAGTAGGTATTAAACAGTTTTTGGTTGAAGATTGGCAAGGATTGCGCCATGCCGAAAACGACGATTTTCATGTAAGCCCCGACACAACAATCACAACAGACAAACTTGAATACCTTTCAAACAGCATCAACAACCTTCCGAAAGGAGAGTCGTTCTTTAAAAAAATAAACAAATTGTTCGGCGACAGAAAAGAGATGGTAAAAAACGACCGCCTCGACTGGGCCTTGGGCGAACTGCTTGCTTACGGCTCATTGGTTGACGAGGGCATACCCGTTCGTTTAAGTGGGCAAGATTCGCAAAGGGGAACATTCTCGCACCGCCATGCCGCACTTATACGCGAAACCTCGGCCAATAAATACATACCTTTAAAACATATTAATAAAAACCAAGCCGATTTTGATGTGTATAATTCGCCGTTAAACGAATATGGCGTACTTGGCTTTGAATACGGGCACGCTTTGGCAATTCCAAAAGGATTAACAATTTGGGAAGCCCAATTTGGCGACTTCCATAATGTTGCACAAGCGGTAATTGACCAGTACATAAGCTCGGCCGAAGAAAAATGGGGAATCATGAACGGACTTGTTATGATGCTCCCCCACGGTTATGAGGGACAAGGCCCTGAGCACTCAAGCGCACGGATTGAAAGGTTTATTACCTTATGCGCAAAAAACAATATGCAACTGATGAATATCACAACTCCGGCAAACCTGTTTCATGCACTACGCATGCAGGTAAAACGCGAATTTAGGGCTCCAATGGTAATATTTACCCCAAAAAGCCTATTGCGCCACCCAATGGCAATTTCGGCCAAAAGCGATTTTACACAAGGTAAATTTCAACGCATTTTTGACGACACGTTTAACATACCCGAAAAAGTTACCCGCCTTGTTTTTTGCTCGGGCAAGATATATTATGACCTGCTGCGCAAAAAAAACGAACTTGGCGTAAACGATATTGCATTAGTCAGGATTGAGCAGATTTACCCGCTTCCTGTAAAAGAGATTGAACAGATAGTAAACAAATACAACAAAGCTGTTAAAATTATTTGGATACAAGAAGAGCCCATGAACATGGGGGCTTGGTATTTTATTAAAAATGAACTGCCAAAATTGCCCATTGAAGGGGTATTCAGATATCCGAGCGGCAGCCCTGCGGTTGGTCTTAACGAGCTACACCACAAAGAGCAGGAAGAAATTATTGGCAAGATATTTAAAAAATGCACATGTGCACTCAAAAACCCCTATTGCGGTTTGCAATGCAAAACAGGCAAAGAGAAACAACCTATATTACAACAACACAAATACTTTAAAATAACACAATAATGAGTAATATCGATATTAAAATACCAAGCCCGGGCGAATCAATATCAGAGGTGGAAATTGCAACATGGTTTGTGAAAAATGGCGATTATGTTGAAAAAAACCAAGAAATTGCAGAGCTGGAATCAGATAAAGCAACCCTGACACTAATAGCCGAAGGGTCGGGAGCAATTACCATTTTGGCACACGAAGGCGAAACTGTTGAGGTGGGCTCGGTGGCTTGCACAATTGACACGTCGGCAAAATTGCCCGAAAGGAATAGTGAGGTTGCAAAAAAAACCGAACAAAACGAACCCAAGCCTGAAAATGTATCGGAAAAACCCGACAACAAACCAAAACCGGATGTAAAAATAACCCCTGTCGCAAAAAAAATGCTCGACAAAAAAGGCATAACAGAAAAAGAGTTTTTTAACAAACTGAATAGAATAACATCAAAAGAGGTTGATGCCGTATTGTCGCATAACGAAAATTCCGGTGAAAAACCAATGGCAGAGGACACAAACAACCGAAACGAGGAGCGCAAAAAGATTAGTTCGTTACGCAAAAAACTCAGCCAGCGTTTAGTTCAGGTAAAAAACCAAACAGCCATGCTTACCACCTTTAACGAGGTAAATATGAAAACATTAATGGAATTGCGCACCAAATACAAAACCGAATTTCAGGAAAAATTTGGCGTAAAACTGGGGTTTATGTCATTTTTTACCAAAGCCGCCTCAATTGCATTGCAGTATCACCCCAACATTAACGCCATGATTGACGGCGACGAAATTGTGAGTTTTAATTATACCGATATTGGCATTGCCGTACAAACGCCAAAGGGGCTAATGGTGCCAATAATTCGCAATGTTAACAAACTAACCATCCCCAAAACCGAAATGTCCATTGCACAAATGGCACAAAAAGCCCGCAACGCAAAAATATCGTTAGACGAAATGAGCGGTGGCACCTTTACCATTACCAACGGCGGCGTTTTTGGCTCGCTGCTCTCAACACCAATTTTAAACCCACCACAATCGGGCATACTCGGCATGCACAATATTGTTGAGCGCCCAATTGCCGAAAACGGGCAAGTTGTTATACGCCCAATGATGTATATTGCCTTATCGTACGACCACCGCTTGATTGACGGAAAAGACTCAGTCGGGTTTTTAATAAAAATAAAAGAGCTTATCGAAAACCCTGAGCGTATGCTTTTTAATGGCAACGACCCTTTAAATAAGTTAGTTTTAGAATAAAAATAATAATATATTTTGATATATTTGTTATAATTAACGATTGCAAAAAACTGCCAATCTTCGTAAAATAAATAATTTTCAATGCTGTTTTTACTTTTCGATAAGAATTAAGCCCCTATGAATCAATAAATTGAAAAAAATAAAGTATCACAAAAAGAAACATTTATGATTTCGTAGGTTTTCTGCAAACACTAACAAAAAAACACAATATTAATTATAACATTTTTTTATTATCTTATTCAAGCTAATTATGAATGTTTTTAGCACCCGCAAACAAGAACAATTCAAAGAAATTGATACAATTAAAAATCAAATTGTTGATTATTCTTTAATAATAGGTTCAATATTAGGATTGTTAGCATTCGTTTCAAGTTTGCCAAACTACATTAAAAATTACGACCTGATATTTTTCCTTTTAGATTTTTCGGTGGTTTCTACCTTTATTATTATAGCTATTATCCGTAAACGGTTAAAAATAAAAGTTAAATCAACAATAATTGTTATTGCGCTGTTTATTTTAATAATGACCGATGT
Source organism: uncultured Bacteroidales bacterium (assembly GCA_964419235.1). Lineage (GTDB taxonomy): Bacteria > Bacteroidota > Bacteroidia > Bacteroidales > SZUA-534 > GH45. The sequence continues at coordinate 5,252 of CAYQPP010000056.1, read as the reverse complement.
GTTTAAACTCGGCGGTTACTCCGACAACAAAACACTAATAGTACTTTTACCGTTTATTGCATTTTTAAGCTTCTCGTTCCGCACAACAATTGTACTATACATAGTTACCATTCTCAGCTTTCTGTTTTTAGGCTACTTATACATAACCGGCATAATTGCACCAAACATCGATTTTTTTGAACGTTCAAACAGTATTGAGACGTGGATTGTCAATGCCTTGCTGATATCTATTGTATCGCTTGTTGTAATAATGGTTGTCCGCAAATTCAACGACACCTTTTTTAAGCTTATTTCCGATTTAAAGAATAAAAATAAAGAGATTGCCGAAAACGAGCGCAACTACCGCGAAATATTCAACTCGTCAACCGATGCCATTTTTATCCATGCCATGGATGGAAGTATCGTTGACGTAAACAACTCAATGCTTGAGATGTATGGATACAAAGCCGATGAAATCAAAACTATTGAATTTGACAATTTAACATCGAGCATGCCACCATATACTACCGAAAATGTCAAAATTTTTATAAACAAAGCCATAAAAGAGGGGAAACAAGTTTTTGACTGGCAGGCACGAAAAAAAAACGGCAAACTATTGTGGGTTGAAGTTGCCCTGAAAAAAACAGATATTGGCGGCAAAGAGCGAATACTTGCAGTAGTACGCGATATTGACGAAAAAAAACAGACAGCTCTAAAACTAAAAAACTACAGAGACCGCTTAGAGCAGATGGTAAAAGAGCGTACCGAAGAACTTGAAAATGCCAACAACAAACTAAAAACAAGCAACATTGAGCTGCATGCCCAAAGAGAACAGTTAGAGGACACCCTCAATAAACTGCGCAACACACAAGAAAACCTTATTCAATCGGAAAAAATGGCATCGCTCGGAGTACTTGCTTCAGGCGTTGCGCACGAAATAAACAACCCCCTCAACTTTATACAGGGTGGTATTAACGGCGTTGAAATATATCTTGAAGACAATTTAGACAAGAAACACCTTTCAAAAATTGAACCTTTTATTAATGGCATGAAAGAGGGCGTAAAACGTGCAGCAAACATAGTAACCAGCCTTAATCATTTTAGCCGAAAAGATATAAGTAATGTTACAAAATGCGATATACATGCTATTA
>CAYQPP010000056.1:0-4022 GCA_964419235.1 uncultured Bacteroidales bacterium | reverse complement strand
CATTTTAGCCGAAAAGATATAAGTAATGTTACAAAATGCGATATACATGCTATTATTGACAACTGCCTTGTAATGCTTAACAGCAAACTAAAACATAAGGTTAATATTCAAAAAAAATACACAAAACAGGCATTTATTTTAGAATGCAACGATGGTAAACTACATCAAGTAATGCTAAACATACTGGCAAATGCTGAGCAAGCCATCGAAACAAAAGGAACAATAAAAATATTAACCATTATTGAAAAACAAAACATCAAGATTTATGTTAATGATACAGGCATTGGTATAAGTAATGATATTATCTCAAAAATATCGGACCCATTTTTTACCACAAAAGAGGTTGGAAAAGGAACCGGACTTGGCTTGTCAATTGCGTATAAAATTATTGAAGAAAACAGTGGGACAATAAAACACCTATCGGAAAAAGGAAAAGGAACCGAAGTTATAATAACACTCCCAATAAAATTATAAATATGACAGAAAATAACAAACCTACAATGCTTTATGTTGATGACGAACCCATTAACTTAGTGCTTTTTGCCACAAGTTTTAACAAATCGTTTAATGTTATTACTGCAGAATCGGGTAATGAAGGTTTAGAATTACTAAAAAGCAACCCGTCCATTTCAATTGTAATAAGCGACATGAAAATGCCCGAAATGAGTGGAATTGAATTTATTAAAAAAGCTAAAAACGAGTTTCAAAATATTGCATTCTTTATACTTACAGGATTTGACCTTACTAATGAGATATCAGAAGCCCTAAATAGCGGGCTAATCTACGAATACTTTAAAAAACCATTTGATTATAAAGAAATAGAGATATCAATCAAAAATGCTATCAAAAAATAGATGCATTGAAAAACCCTATTTAAACGACTCTAAGCTATCAAGCGGATGATGAATAATAAACTTTGACCCACGGTAAAACATATATGCCGAAAGTGCCATAAATGAGTGGCTCAAATCAAAATAGTTAAACCATTTGTGCAAACTCCACTGATTCATAAAAAACAAGGCGGCAATTGCAGCAAAAGCAACCGCCAATAAAAAGGCCTTACTCCCACTACTGCGGGTTTTATAAAATATAATAAGATTAAAGCTTAAAACAATAATCATGAACCCATAAAAAGTATGCACCTCAACAAAAAAGAAATTTAACGTTGAAAATGTTATAGTAACAAATAAAATAAGCTCAAAAATATTTAACCACGCAAAAAAAGTACCCACCCGTTTGTTAATAATTTTGCGCGCATATTCAATTGAAGCCCGCTCAACCAGCATTACCGAAAACATACTTGTAAGCCATCCCGGCAGCTTCCACGGATTTGCAGCGGCATTCATTTTATTCTCGGGCAAAAAACGGGTAATAAACTCAATCCAATTTTGCGATAGCTCCCACTGCGAATTAAACATGTACAAAAAACCGTGCCCCACCACACCACCAATAAAAGTGGCAATTCCCATCGACAAAAAATAGTATTTTAAATACAGGTGTACTTTATTTATTATAGGGAGTTTTTGCAACTTATAAAAAGCATAAAAACAAACTGCCGAAACTATTAAGTCAGTCAGCACGGTAACAGGCTCATCAATTCGTATGCCTGCCAAATATATCTGCGTCAATTCAAATTCCATAAAAACAATTTTGCACAAATGTATAATTCCCAATAAGTGTTTGCAACTTTTATATAAAAACTTATGTTTTATTCTATTATTAAATTCCACACTTGTGGGTTTTGCCCGCATGCCAAAGTTGTACGGCAAAACAGGTTCCCAACAGCTTGCCGCGAAACACAATATTATATATAAAATTGACACCTCGTCTGCTTGCAGCAAGGTTGTTCATTTAATGACTCCTGTTTTGTTTGAACCGTTTAAAAACAAGTGTGGGCTGCCGGGAGGCAGCCCATTGAATTTCGCACTTGCATTAATTAACCCATGAAAAAGTAACAAAATGAAGTGAAGAGTGCAGGTCAAATATAATACTAATTTTGAAAAGGTTGCGAAAAATATAAAAAAAAATAACTTAAAATTATCAACATATTTATTAACAAGTTGATTATTAAAATAATAAAAGACAAGCTAAATTTGCATTTTATTCATCCTACTAAACATTAATGTCTGCACAAAGCCTCTTGTAAACATAAAAAGTACAAAAGCAAACCACAATGCATGGTTTTCATACACATTATTTAGCACAAACCAAACCGGAAAAAAAATAGCAAACACAGAAACAAGCATACTGTTGCGCATCTGTTTTGTGGCGGTTAAACCGATAAAAACACCATCCCATATAAATGATGCAACCGAAACCAACGGGATTAAAACCACCCAAAAAGTATATTCTTTTGCAACAGCAATTACTTCAGGCTGATTGGTTAACAGATTAAGCAAAAGCCCATTACACGTTAAATACAATAATGTAAAAGCTGTACCTATACCCAAACCCCAAATAAATATCAACTTTATTACCCTTTGCAAAGCCTTATATTGTCTTGCCCCATAATACCTACCCACAAGTGCTTCGGCTGCATAAGCAAAGCCATCTGTTAAAAACGAAAAAATAAATAAAAACTGTAAAAGAATTGTATTGGCCGCCAAAATATTATCATTAACCGATGCCGACTGCGAAGTAAAAAAAGTAAAAACAGCCAAAAGACTTAATGTCCTTATTAAAATGTCGCGGTTTACAATAAAAAAATTCTTTATCTCGATAAAACTAAATAGTGTTTGCTTATGCAAATGCTTAAAATATTTTCGATAATATACCAACAACAGCACAACTGCAATTAATAAACCTAAATACTGCGCAATTAATGTGCCCCATGCAACCCCATCCGATTTTAAATGGAAAACCTTGACAAACAAAAGGTTAAAACCAATATTCAACAAGTTTACCGATAACGCAATAATCATGGGTATTTTGGTGTTCTGCATACCCACAAACCACCCTGTTAACGCATACAACGCAATAGTGGCAGGAGCTGCCCAAATTCTTATATAAAAATACGACCTTGCAAACCGCTCAACCTCAGAACTGCCATCCATAAGCATAAACGCAATTTTTTCAATAGGTATTTGAAGCAGCAAAATAAAAAATGCTGCAATACCGGCAACCATCAAACCCCTAATAAGCGTTGCCATTACCTCTCTGTAATTTCTTGCCCCAAAAGCCTGTGCGGTTATTCCGCTTGTGCCCATCCGCAAAAAACCAAAAGTCCAATAAATCAAATTAAATATCATTGAACCAATTGCAATTGCTCCAATATATACGTTAGAGCCTAAATGGCCAACGATAGCCAAATCGACCATGCCAAGCAACGGAATAGTCAAATTGCTGATAATATTAGGGATGGCTAAATTGAGTATCCTTCGGTTCATCTATAATAAAAATATTATTCTCTGTAAATTTGCCAATACAAAATGGCTTTTATGCATAAACTAAATACAAAATTAAAGGTATTAAAATGCCAATTGCAGTTAGCCATGCCCCCCTACCGGTAATACCGTTTTTACCTTTAAGTATAAACAAACCTGTAAATGCAAGCAGTATTAACGAAATAGCATAAATATCGGCAAACCATGTAAATAACCGTTTAAAACCATTATAATGCAACCTGTTAAATTCATAAAATATTGGGCGCCTCCTTAATTTTTCAATATGCGCCTTGCCTGTTTGCGTGTTTACTATTACCGACCCGTTTTTAATAAATATTTTCAACCTGCCTGCCGAGGGGTAGTAATGCTTTTTATAACTGCCTTTTTCGCCAATAGTTTCAAGAAATTGTATTATCTCAGCTTTTTCGGCTTCATTTGTCAAATTGCTGCTTACAGTTTTGTTCTCAACAATGTAATTAGGGTTCCAGTCGTTAATATGGTTAAGGGCAATTCCCGACAACCCATATATTACCGACATGGCAAAAAACAGGTATCCCAAATCGCGATGTGTATTTCGGTTAAGTTTTCTAAGTTTCATTGCCTACGCCTAATTACAATTGTTAGCTTTTATATATTTTT
>CAYQPP010000055.1:0-14973 GCA_964419235.1 uncultured Bacteroidales bacterium | reverse complement strand
TATCAAATACGTATAAATTAGCATCTTAATTCAAAGTGCGAAACTTCAGTTAATTAACAAATTCACACCGACACAAAAACTGCTGTTTTTTAGTTTTTATGACTTCTTGGAGGAGACTCAATATTGCATTATTAAAAAAAGCAATCAGTATTGCTTTTTGAATAAAGCAATTTATTAGTATATTTGCTTTTTGAATAAAGCAATATCATGGAAGAGTTGTTTAATGAGCATAGAATATTTTTAGAGAATACCGATTTAGTATTTAAACGGTATTTAATGAAAGTAATACCTTGGCAAGAGCGTTTGCTTGGCATACAAGGTTTTAGGGGTGTAGGTAAAACCACACTTATTTTACAATATATTAAAGAGAATTACGCCAATAGCGATAAAGCGCTGTATGTAAGTTTAGATAATATCTATTTTGCCGACAATAAATTGGTTGATTTTGTAAAAGAGTTTGTTGCAAACGGGGGCGAACACCTATTTTTAGATGAAGTTCATAAATATAAGAATTGGTCGGTAGAGTTAAAAAATATTTACGATTTGCATAAAAACCTTAGGATAACATTTACCGCATCATCATTATTAGAGATATTAAATTCAAAAGCTGATTTAAGTCGTAGGGCGGTTGTTTTTTTTATGCAGGGGTTATCGTTTCGCGAATATCTTAATTTTAGTTTGAACACTAAATTTAAAGCATATGGTTTAAAACAAATAATTGAAAACCATAAACAAATAAGTTCTGAGATATTAAAAGAGGTAAAAGTATTGAAATGCTTTAAAAAATATTTATCATCGGGGTATTATCCGTTTTTTAAAGAGGGCGAAACTTTGTATTATCATAAAATCCGATCCATTGCAAATATGGTTGTCGAAATAGAATTGCCATTGCTTAAAAATGTGGAACCAAGCAAAATTGTTAAAGTAAAACAGCTTTTGTATATCCTTGCACTATCGGCACCATTTAAGCCAAACATTACAAAATTAGCCGAACGTATAGAGATTACCCGCAATACCACTATTGAATACATAAATTATTTGGCAGATACAAAGTTGATTAACAAAATATATGCAAATTCAAAAGGTATAAGCTTGCTGCAAAAACCGGATAAGATATTTCTTGAAAATTCAAATCTATCTTTTGCTTTTGTGGGCGATAAAACAGATAAGGGAAATTTAAGAGAATCGTTTTTTTTAAATCAATTATTGCAAAATCATGCGGTAAGTTATCCAAAAAAAGGTGATTTTTTAGTTGACGAAAAATATCTTTTTGAAATTGGAGGCAAAAACAAAAATAACAAACAAATATCAGGCATAAAAAATGCATATATTGCATCTGATGATATAGAGTACGGTTTTAAAAACAAAATACCACTTTGGCTGTTTGGGTTTTTGTATTAAAAAAAGCTTAAAATCTAACAAATCAAAAAAAACACCAGCCGCCAAAACAGTATCTCCCCTTGAGGTGGTATAAGGCTGATTTTTGAAGTTGGTTTTGCCAAACTTTATTTCATAAATTATAGTAATAGAGAGCTATTCGGCACCCTCTTTGCCGGGATTTTTATTTGTTGGTTTTTTTCGGTAAAATCTTCTTTTATTATTATTCATTTTCCTTTTAGGAGGGTTTTTATCTTCTTCTGAGGTGTTTTTTTTAGAATCTTGCGTTGCCGCTGCCGGGTTATTTGTTGAAGTTGGCTCCTTTGGTTTTTGATTGCGACTACTCCTGTTCATCTCTTTTCTGATATTTCTAATATCTCTGGTAAGTACCGTATTTATGCCTTCCATCGAAACATTTATATCATCTTTTTGATTTACCAAATTAACTTCGCTGATTTTTCGGTTATATGAAATTCTAAAAGCATTAATAATCGATATTATTAATGCTGCAATTGCAACAATTAAAGTTAATAGAATAGCTAAATTGTTTATATTAATAATAGATGCGGATTCAATGTCCTGTGAATAAATGTTTTCAGTGGCTATTGCCATTAAACTAAATAAAACTGCTTTTTTAATCATAAGTATATTTTTTATGCAAATTTAATCAATTGAAATAGGAAAAAAACATATTTCCTATCCAAAAATAGATAAATAAACCAATTACATCGTTAGTTGTTGTAATAAACGGACCTGTTGCGAGTGCAGGGTCAATTTTAAATTTATTTAAAAACAAAGGTACAAAAGTTCCGAATAACGATGCAAACACAATTACCGTTAAAAGCGCTGTACTTACTGTAATAGTAAATGCAAACGAATCGCTAAAGGCATAATTGTACACAAAAACCAGTCCGCTGCATATTAACCCGTTTAAAAGTGCAATGCTTAGCTCTTTTAATAGTTTTTGCGATGTGGTTTCAAGTCCTAACGAGTTGTTTGCCAACCCTTGAACTATTATTGATGATGATTGAATACCGACATTGCCACCCATTGCGGTAATTAGCGGGATAAAGAATGCCATTTCGGGATAAATGCCAATTTGATGCTCGAAATTACCAATTACCAAGGCAGCAAGAACACCCCCAACCAGCCCTATTAAAAGCCACGGGATGCGTGCGCGGGTAAGCTGGAATATAGTGTCAGATGCTTCAACATCGCTGCTGATACCCGAAATCATTTGGTAGTCTTTTTCGGCCTCTTCTTTTATTACATCTACCACATCGTCAATGGTAATACGCCCCTTAAGCCTTCCTATGCTGTCAACAACAGGGAGTGCCACAAGGTCGTATTTTTCCATTATGTTGGCTACCTCATCTGATTTTGTATCGGTTTTAACCGAAATTATATCGGTATCGCATATGTTTTTAACCAATGTTTTTCCGGTTGCAAGCAGTAGGTTTTTTAGTGGCAAAATCCCTTTAAGGGTGCCGCTATCTTCAATAACATAAACAAAGAAAACATCGTCAACATCAGCCGCTTGTTTTCTAATTTCATCCATACAGGTTGATACCGACAGGTTTTCGTTAACGGCAATAAGCTCTGTTGCCATTAAACCACCGGCAGTATCTTCATCGTAATTTAAAAGGTCAACAATATCGCCGGCTTGGTCAACGTCGCTAATGTGCGATAGTACTTCCTCTTGTCGCTCTTCGGGCAGCTCGGCAATAACATCGGCAGCATCATCCGATTCCATGTTATCAATAAACTCCGAGGCAATCTCTTTTCCCGAAAGGTGGCTTAAAAACCGTTCGCGAACATCCTCTTCAAGTTCAATCAATAAATCGGCGGCTATCTCTTTGTCTAAATGGAGGTAAACATTTTTAGCCTCCTCTATATTTATTTCGTCAAAAATTTCAGCAATATCTGCCGGATGCAATTCATGGGTAAGCTCTTTTACCAGCTTCTCATCTTGCTGTTCTATTGCTGCTTTTAGCGCATCAAGGTAGTCTCTTGTTAATTCAAAACGCATATTACGTTTTTTTAGTTGTTTGTTTGCAGTTTTTCAATAAGCAAAGTCAGTTCAATAAATTCCTTAACGCTTAACTGCTCGGGGCGTTTTCGGAATATCTCGTTTTCAGGCTTCAAATTTAATAAAATACTTTTTAAACTGTTCGATAAAGTTTTTCTTCGTTGGTTAAAGCCTGTTTTTATTACTCTAAAATAGAGTTTTTCATCGCATGGCAATGTTTTAGTACTATTGCGTACTATACGTATAACTCCCGATTTGACTTTTGGTGGAGGGTCAAAAACATTTTCATTAACTGTAAAAAGGTACTCTATTGAGTAGTAGGTTTGTAGTAGCACGCTTAAAATACCATATTTTTTTGAACCCGGGGATGCTGCCACACGCTCGGCTACCTCTTTTTGAAACATGCCAACTAATTGTGGGACTAAATCGCGGTTTTCAATTACTTTAAACAGTATTTGGCTCGAAATATTATACGGAAAATTGCCTATTATGCTTATTGGAGCTTGAAAAATTCCGGTTAAATCTAATTTCAGAAAATCGCCCTCGATAATATTGTGCACAAGCGGCGGGTAATTATCTTTTAAATATTCAATTGATTCTTTATCAATTTCAACCACATATACTTTTTGTGTTTTATCCTCTAACAAGTAGCGGGTTAAAATGCCCATGCCCGGACCTATTTCAAGTACTGTTTTTGGGGCATTGGCAGTAAAACTAAAGGCAATATTTTTTGCAATATTTTGGTCTTTTAAAAAATGTTGTCCTAAGTGTTTTTTTGCGCGAACTTTATTCATTAATATTTTAATTGTTTGAGGCGCAATTTACGTTTATTAATGCTAATGGCAATATTATTATTGTATGGTTTTTGGAAAAAATTATGAATTGCAAATTAAAAGTTTAAGCAATTCGATTTTATAGCCAAGTGCTATAAAACAGAGATTTATAGCGGTGTTTTTAAGCATGATAAAAGATACCGGAATATTTTGCCTTTTTTTATCTAAATTATAATTTAGCTTTTGTGATTTTTGAAAATAGTGAGCTATAAAAATAAAAATTTTAAACAGATGAAGAAAGTACTTATACTTGGGGCAGGCATGGTTGCAGGACCTATTATTAAATTTTTGTTAGACAATGAATTTTACGTTACAGTAGCATCGAACACAAAAAAAAGAGCTCAAGAATTAATTAATAATGCACCCAATGGCGTTGCTATTGATTGGGAAGCAAATGATAATGTTTTACTCGACAAGTTAATTGGCGAGCATGATATAACAGTAAGCCTTCTGCCGTATGCATTTCATGTTATGGTGGCCGAAAAATGTGTAGCCCACAAAAAAAATATGGTTACCACATCGTATGTAAAACCTGAGATGCAGGCTCTTGACAAAAAGGCAAGAGAGGCCGGAACCATTATTTTAAATGAGTGCGGGCTCGACCCCGGTATTGACCACATGTCGGCAATGCGTATTATTGATACGGTGCACGGTTTTGGTGGAAAAATTGTCAGCTTTTATAGTATTTGCGGGGCTTTGCCGGCACCCGAGAGTTCAACCGACAACCCATTCCGTTATAAATTTTCATGGAGCCCCAAAGGCGTTGTGCTTGCCGGTAATAACGATGCCCAATATTTAAAGGGTGGCAAAAACATATCGATACCTACAAAAAACCTTTTTAAAGATACTTTTAAACTTAATGTTGATAAGCTTGAAGAGCTTGAGGTTTATCCAAACCGCGATTCAATTCCATATATTAATATATATAACATACCCGAAACGCAAACCATGTTTAGGGGAACTTTTCGATACAAAGGCTGGTGCGAATCGCTTGATGCATTAAAAACCCTTAGTTTGACAAGCCAAAAGGAGCATGATTTTACCGGAATGACTTATGCCGAGATGATGGCAAAAACTATTGGTTCAAAAAAAGCAGAAAATATAAAAAATCAGGTATCAACATATCTAAAAATCAATATAGATAGTGCTGCTATTAAATCAATGGAGTTTTTAGGATTGTTTGACGATAAGCCTATGAACCGGACTAAAGACTCTACATATGAGATAGTTTCGGATTTAATGATTGAGAAGATGATGCTTGGTAAAAACGAAAGGGATATGACAGTATTGCAACATGTGTTTTTGGCTAAATATCCTGACGGAAGAGAGGAAGTTATTACTTCAAACCTGCTCGATTTTGGTGAGCCTGGCGGCGAAACTTCTATTGCACGAACGGTGGCATTACCTGCAGCTTGCGCAGTTAAAATGATTCTTGAAAACGAGATATCTATTAAAGGTGTGCATATACCTGTTGTGCCCGATATTTATATACCTATTTTGCACGAACTTGAGCAGATGGGAATTGAGTTGGTTGAGGAGTATGGACTACCATTGAGCAGGAATATTTAATAATAGGGTTGCCCAATAATTAATACACCATTGTTCGATTTTTTTTGTTTACTTTATTATTGTTTGTTGAATGTTGCTTATTGAATATTACATTGACCTATCTATATCAAATACAAATCATTCAATCAAGGCTTTGAGAATTTGGGGTGTTTTGTAATTGTCTTATACACCCCAAATAAATTTAGGTAATATTCATTTTTTTGGATAGTCTCTTGTTAAAGCGGAGGTAATAAAGTTTGCCTATTTGCTATTTCCCCCCAAGGGTTTGGCAAATGTTATAACATCGCTTTTTTCAATTTTTTTGTCGCAAAGAATTAGCAACCGCTCAATTACGTTTCTAAATTCGCGGATATTGCCTGTCCAGTTGATTTTTTTAAGCTCGGATAAAGCATCTTTTGTTATTTCAATTTTTGGTGAGCCGTACTCATCGCAAATTTGGGTAATAAAAAAATCGGCCAGTAGCGGAATATCATCAATGCGTTTATTTAGCGATGGCACATGAATTAAAATTACACTTAAGCGGTGGTATAAATCTTCGCGAAAGCGCTTCTCCTTAATCTCCTCCTCAAGGTTTTTGTTTGTGGCGGCAATTACCCTGACATCAACCTTAATATCTTTATCGGCGCCAACGCGGCTAATTTTATTCTCTTGCAAGGCGCGTAAAACCTTGGCTTGTGCCGACAGGCTCATGTCGCCTATTTCATCTAAAAAAATAGTGCCCTTTTCGGCTTGTTCAAACTTTCCTTTTCGCTGTTTTATTGCCGATGTAAACGCACCTTTTTCATGGCCAAATAGCTCGCTCTCAATCAATTCCGATGGTATTGCCGCGCAGTTTACCTCAATAAAAGGAGCATCGGCACGGTTGCTCTTGTCGTGTAGCCAGCGCGCAACAACCTCTTTGCCCGTTCCGTTTTCGCCGGTTATAAGCACTCTTGCTTCGGTTGGTGCAACACGCTCAATCATCTCTTTTATTTGCAAAATAGGTGCCGACTCGCCAACCATATCATACGATTTGCTTATTTTTCGGCGCAATGTTTTTGTTTCGGTAATAAGTTCGTTTCTGTCTGTTGCATTTTTAATTGTAACCAGCAGCCTGTTTAAATCCAAAGGCTTTTCGATAAAATCATAAGCTCCCATTTTTACGGCTTTTACAGCGGTATCAACATTGCCGTGCCCCGATATCATTACTACCTGAACATCGGGGTGTTTTTTTGCAACCTGCTCAAGCACCTCTATTCCATCCATTTCGGGCATTTTTATATCGAGCAGCAATACGTCAAACAATGTTTTTTCTAACAATTCAAGTCCCTGCACACCGTTTTCGGCAAGCGTTACACTATGTTTTTCATACTCAAGTATCTCTTTCAATGTATTCCTGATGCTTTTTTCGTCATCAACCACCAAAACATTTGCCATTGTATTTTATTTAATTATTCGTAAATACCTGCTAATTTTTATATCTAATCCATTTCCACATCTCTTTCCAGCTCGATTTTTTTCCATACATCAAAATTCCGGTACGGTAAATTTTTCCGGCTAACCAAGTAAAGGCAATAAAGGTAACTATTAATATTATTGCCGATAATATTATTTGCGGGTATGGCACCCCAAAAGGAATGCGCGCCATCATTACAATGGGCGAGGTAAAAGGGATTATCGAAAACCAAAACGCCAACGGCCCCTCGGGGTTTTGAACAATATTTAGCATAATTACAATTGCAAGAATAAGCGGCAACGTTACGGGCAACATAAATTGCTGCGTATCGGCTTCGTTATCAACAGCCGAGCCTATTGCGGCAAACATAGCTCCGTAAAGGAAGTATCCGCCTATAAAAAAGAAAATAAAACTAATTATTATTACTCCAAAATTAATGTTTGCCAAAGCCCCGAGCATATCGGTAACCTCCGATGTCAACTCGTCGTTTACCGGTGCCTGTGTATTTAGTGTGCTACCTGTGTCAACAAGGCTTTCAACCTTAATTTCCTGATTGAGTTCTGCCATGTCGGGCATCAGCAATGGAACAACCCCCACATAAATTGCCATGGTTAAAAAACCCCAGAGCGCAAATTGCGTAAGTGCTACCAGTCCAACCCCAATAATTTTCCCCATCATTAGCTGAAAGGGTTTTACCGACGATATAATTACCTCGATAATGCGGTTTGTTTTCTCTTCAATTACGCCCCGCATTACCTGCGCGCCGCTAAAAAATATGGTAAAATAGATAAGGAATCCGGCAACGTATCCTAATATCATGTACAGGGTAAAATTGCTCTCTTTCTCCTCGCCTGTTTTCGACAATTTTACCGACCTTACCGTAATGTTGGTTTTTATGGCCTGCAACACGTTTTCGTCAATACCGTAAGTTTTTAATTTGTCGCGCTCAAGTCGTTTTTCAATTGCGTTTGAAATATGCATTTGCACCCCTAAGCTCGGCGATTTGTCGGAATATAAAAACACGGCATTGGGCGAGCTTGCCACAATATGGCTAATATACAGAAGGGCATAATAGTCGCTTTCATAAAAATTGTCTTTATACTTCTGCAAATCAGCATTTGGCAGGTACTCAAATTTTATATAATCGGTTTCGGGAAATTCGCCAATAAACAGTTGCGAGCTATCGGCAACCGCAATAAGTTTAACTTCGGTATCTTCCATTTGAGCCAACCAAGCCGGTGCTATCATTAAACTTGCAAAAAGTATAGGCCCTACTATGCTCATTATAAGAAACGACTTTTTTTTGACCCTTGTGGTATATTCTCTTGATATTATTGTTGATATTTTACTCATAACTAACTTCTTACTTTTAATTCTTTACTTATCTTCCTCTACAACTTTAATAAAAATATCATCCATTTTTGGAATCACTTCGTTAAACGATACAATATTTGCATCGGGTAAAACCATTTTTAAAAATTCGTTATTGTTTTGCAAATCTGCCAATTCGCCTTTAAGGTAGTGCAAGTCGTGGTTTTTGCGATGCTCCATTACCTTAACTTTTCCATTAATAAGGGCTTCAACCTTGTTGTAATCGCCAATGTAGCTGCACTCAAACAAATTGCTTTTAAACTGTTGTTTGATGCCTTCGACTGTTCCATCCAAAATTTTTTCCGATTTGTTTATCAATGCAATATTGTCACAAACCTCCTCAACCGATGCCATGGCATGGGTCGAGAAAATAATGGTGCTGCCTTTTTTCTTTAAGTCCAGAATTTCGGCTTTAAGCAAATTGGTGTTAATTGGGTCAAACCCGCTAAAAGGCTCGTCAAATATCAAAAGCTCGGGTTCATGCAAAATGGTTACAATAAACTGCACCTTTTGCTGCATCCCCTTCGACAGCTCCTCAACTTTTTTATCCCACCACAGCTGTATCTCAAATTTCTCGAACCAAAACTTCAGCTTTTTAATGGCATCGGCTCTTGAAAGCCCTTTTAGCCTTGCAAGGTAAATAGCCTGCTCGCCAACTTTCATTTTTTTATATAGCCCACGCTCCTCGGGCAAATAGCCAATATTTTGGACATCATTGGGTTGCAGCGGCCTGCCTTTAAAATAGAGGTTTCCGCTATCGGGTGCGGTTATTTGGTTTATAATCCTTATTAAGGTTGTTTTTCCGGCGCCATTAGGGCCAAGCAGCCCAAATATTTTTCCCTCGGGAACCTCAATGCTGACATTATTAAGTGCCTTGTGGTTTATAAACTGTTTATTGATATCAATTGCTTGAAAAATACTCATTATATATTATGTGTGTTGATTAATTATTATGTATTTGACGGTTTTTTATGCAAAGGTTACAATTACTTTTTAAGTTTTAAAATAAGCATAGCTTTTTTTACATGAATTTTTTTTAACCTGAATAATTCATAAAATTTATTGTTACTCAGTTAAAATAAAGTACTATCATTAATAAATTTTCTACAGATTTACAGATTAATATTATTTGGTTTTTAATAATTATAACTAAGAAAATTACTTATGGTAATTTTAAAACTGTGAATCTAAGTCATTTATGAGTTATTATATGGCTGAATAGTTACAACTTGTAATATTTTAGTTAAATGTAAATATTTATATCAATAAATGTGCATATGTGAATGAGTGTAATTAACAGATAAACAATGTTATATAATTTAATAAAATATTATGTTACAAAAAAGAGTGCTTTTATTTTTTTTTTGCTAAAATTGTTAGAGTATTGCAAATTATTAATCAATTAATTATTAACTAAATTAACCAAAAACAACTATTTAATAAGGATAAGTTCATAATTTGCATATACCTAACTCAAGGAGTAGTTGTATGCAGGGGGATATGCAGTTTATTTATTTAAAATTGCTCTTTTAAAAAATAAAAGCATCGTTATTTTTATCAATACGCTTACAAATAGTTTTTTAAAGCACTTCCTAAGATAAATAAAAAAAAACCTCACCCCTTATTTTAATATCCAGCAAGATACAAAGGGATGAGGCAATTGAATTAACAATTAAATACAAAAGTAATGAAAAATCTTAAATTAATTAGCATTATTATTTTAGGTATAATAATTTTAAACTCATGTAATAAAAATGAAATAAGTAGCGAATTAAATGAAAATAATAATGCATGTAAAAGTGGTATAATAACATTTGAATCAATTAATGATTATGAAATTGCAAAGAAATTAACTTTAAATAGTACTTCAATAGAAAAACGAAAAGCTTGGGAAGAATCTAATGGTATAACTTCTTTTGGTAGTTACTGCGATGAGCTTTATGAGAACCTCAATATAGATGATTTTAAGTCGACAGATGAGATAAGAATTTTTGTTAGCAATAATAGTGAATACTTTCAGTTAATTGAAGACGATAAAGGTGAATTTACCTTAGAAACAAAACTTTTTTCTTCGCCCTATAGATACATAATAAATATGGAACAAATGTTTCAGATAGAGAATAAGATTTACAAAGTATTTGAAAATGGAATAGCATCAACTTCAATTGAGAATATTGAATTGCTTAGAGTAGCTGATAAATTTACAATAATTAAATTTGCTGAAAATCCAAATATTGATTTTAAATATAATGAGCAAGATATTGAAAATCTTAAAAGTGCAAACGTATGGTGTGGTAATAATACGAGAGAAGTACGTTCTACTAATGGAAAAGACAGGACGTATTTCAAACTTGTTTTAGAACAATCAACAGGAGTATGGGGATCTGCGGCTGATGTGTTTTGTTTTATACGACCATATAAAAGAACATGGGGTATTTGGTTTTTTTGCGGTAGGCATATATCATGGGACATTGACGTTAGTATTTTTGGCAAAACAAGTACTGGGTGGACAACCAAGACCGATCATGCAAGTTCTACATATGATGGTTCAGTTGTTCAAGGTACTATAGCTTTTACTACTACACCTGGCACAACTATATATAATTATAACTACATTCATGCTTGGGCTGATACACCAAGTACGAGCCCTGCAAGAATTGTATGTAATTAGGGAAATGCGAATAAAATGATAATATACTTACTTAAATTAGATTTTCAATACTCTTTGTGAAAATCTAATTTAAGTTTTTAATAAAAAAAATGAAATTAAAAAACTTTACAACACTATTGATTGCATTTATTATGGCTTTAGGTCTTAATGCCCAAAATGGCGGTATAAAAAAACGGTGGAATATAAAAGCTGATTATTACTCATATGGCAATAATGATATTGCCAATAAAATGCAAAATATAGTATTAGAGGGCAACTATGGGGTATTTAAAACACTTGAGATTGGCGGATATGCCGGTTATGGTTTTGGGAGCAGAAACGATTTTTTGTATGGAGCTAACCTAAATTTGCATATACTCCCAATGTTAATAAAATCATCAAATTTAAGGTTAGATATTTATACTTCAGGAAAACTCGGTATGTGCAATAGCAAAAAAAAATACTATAATATGCCCCCAATAAAACAAAATGAATTAACATGGGGTTGTTATTTGGGAGTCTCTTATTATCTATTTAAAATTTTTGGCGTTTTTATTGAAACAGGATATGAACAAAATATCGGCACAGAGTCTTACAGTTTTAACAAACAAACTACTGTTGTAGAGTTCAATACACATTTTGGAATTACTTTTAAATTTTAAAAAATAGTGAAAAATCCTTTAGCCTTATTTATTAGTGTAGTACTTTTATTTTCAAATTGTCGCAAATTGGCACAAGATGAATTTCCCGACTTTGAACAAAAAACTACTATCAATTCTATATTTGCATCCGATAGTATATTACAACTTCACCTCTCAACTACCAATAAAATGAGTCACGATTCACTATCCGTTGTTGAAAATGCCGAAGTACATCTTTTTAAAAATGATGTGTTTATTCAAAAGCTTAATTATACAACAGGCGGCATCTATTTAAGTACTCAAAAAATTGAACCCCAAAATACATATAGGTGTGAGGTGGATTTACCCAACAAAGGTTTAACCACATCAAGTTGTTTTGTGCCCCAAAGCACACCATTAATAAACGTTTTATTAAACCCAAATGCTTGGATTGATAATGATGGTATATTAAGACCATCTATTATGTTTACCATAAAAAATGATACAACAATTGATAATTACTATGAAGCACGAATTAGTGTTTATATAACATCTGAAATTGGGTCAGATGCTGAGTATTATCATGATAAGTCTTTTGCTTTAGAATTATTTACAAACAACAATGCAACCAACTCAACCATAACAAAAACAATTAAAATACAACCAAACTCATGGGGTACAATGCGCTTTGCCTATAAGTTAGAGCTTCGTACGGTTTCGTACACTTACTACAAATATGTCCAAAGCCTAAGATTATATGAAAAAGGACGGTACCCCGAATTTGATACGGGCATAATTGTACCATCTAATTTGTTCTCGAATATACAAAACGGGTATGGCATTTTTGCTGCTTATGCCACAACATACTCCGACACCTTATTTGCCGATTAATATGATAAATAATTTTTTTAAGCTTAAAATAACTGCTATTATTATAGTTTTAGTTAGTAGTAATTTGGCAGCACAAATTACAATTTCGGGTATTGTTAAAGACACTAAAACAAATGAGGTACTTATTGGTGCATACATTTTTGATTCGGGAACAAAAAAAGTTGAGAGTACAAACGAAAATGGGTATTTCTCTATTTCAACAGCTAATAATAGCTATTTGGTTTTTTCATATGTTGGCTACGAAAAAACAACTTTACAATTTAACGTAAAAACCGATACTATAATTGAAGTATTACTATCTGCCGGAACAAAATTAAGCGAAGTTGTTGTAAAGGGGCAAAAACGACAAGTTTTTAATACTGCATCTTTAACATTAAGAGAATTACAACAAATACCCTCGCTAAGCGGTACGCCTGATGTTATGAAAGCTATGCAGTTAATGCCAGGCATTCAACCTCAAAGCGAAAGTAGCAGCATGCTTATTGTACGAGGTGGCGACCCTGGGCAAAACCTTTACCTGCTTGATAAAACACCATTAATATATGTTAACCACCTTGGTGGTTTTATGTCGGTTTTTAACCCCGAAATGATAAATAATATTACGGTTTTAAAAGGAGGCTTTTCGGCAGAATATGGCGGCAAATTATCATCAATTGTAAATATTACACAGCGGAAAGGCGAAACCTCAAAAATTAAAGGCTCTTTTGGTATTGGCATTACCGATATTAACGGATTAATTGAAGGTTCTATTGGTAAAAAGGGTACTTTTATTATTACCGGACGAAAAACACTTTTTGGTTTATTAATGTATGCAGCAAGCAATATGTCGGATGGTAATTCATCAACTATAGCTTATGGTTTTCACGATATTAATGCAAAACTCACATGGCAATTAAATCAAAATAACAACCTGTCATTAAATGCCTATCAGGGCGATGATTATATTAATCAGAATAGCAAAAAAGACGGCTTTTATACCGATGCTAAAACACACCATAACAACACATGGGGCAATTGGTTAGTTTCGGGCAGTTTAAACTCAATTATAAACCCAAAGTTATTTACAGTAACTGCTTTATCTTTTACTCGATATCGCTATTGCGAAAAACAAAAGGTTGAGGAGTTGGGGCAGTACAATTTTAAAGATGAGTTTACGTCATTTGTAAATGATTTTAATATTCGCAGTACATGGAATTACCATTTACTACCTTGGTGGAAAATGAATTTTGGTTTAATTAGCTCTTTTTCGCAACATGCACCTTACAATTATGAGATTACGGGTGCACATGAACAAAAAGTTAATACAAAAGTAAATGCAATTAATACCGCTATGTTTTTTGAAAATAAGATTAAACCTTATAAAACATTAACTCTTATAATTGGTGTTAGAGGTATTAATTATAATACAGCAGGATTTACTGATTTTTCGTTTGAGCCACGTTTGCAATTAACGCAACAAATAGCTTTTAACCATCAAGTAAATTTAAGTTACATGCAGGTTAATCAGTATTCGCATTTGCTGTTTACTACAGGCAATATTGCCAATAATGAAGTTTGGATTCCTGCAACCAAAAATATTCCTCCGGCAACAACGCAACAAATATCGGCAGGTTGGTTGGCAAATTTTTATAATAATAAATACAGCACAGAGCTTTCAATTTACTATAAAACATTAAACAATTTATCGACATATAAACAGGGCGAAATAGATTTAAAGGGAGATATTAATTGGGCATCAAAAATTGAATCGGGTGGTATTGGACAATCATACGGAATTGAACTATTTGTAAAAAAAAATTATGGCAAATGGACAGGAAACTTAGGATACAGTTGGAGTAAAACCTCACGTAAATATTCCAGAATAAATAAAGGAAAATCATATACATATGAATATGACAGACCACATACTCTCTCGACTTTTGTAAACAGAAAGTTAAATGATAAATGGGACTTTAGTTTAGTTTGGGTCTATAGTACAGGGCTGCCATATACACCGGTTGTAGGTCGTCAATATACTCCAAGTTTAAATTTGAATTCTAATTCAGAGCCTTTCTATTATGAGGCTCTTATTTACGGAGAACGTAATAGTGGTAGAATGGCTGATTACCATAGGTTAGATATTAGTTTTAAATATACCACCCAAACTAAAAAGGGCAATAAAGCAATTTGGAATTTTTCTGTTTATAATTTATATAACA
>CAYQPP010000054.1:0-15232 GCA_964419235.1 uncultured Bacteroidales bacterium | reverse complement strand
GGTAATTTTTTCATAATGCTATATTTTTAGCAAAAGCAAGCCCCTATGTGGCTTAACTTTATTACAATAAGGTTGTAAGAAAAACAGAGGAGCTTGCCGAAAATAAGATTACAAATAGCATGATTAATTATAATAAAGTTAAACTATAGCTAAATTAAAACACTTAATAATGAAATACAATGACATGAATATGTCATTTTTATTATTGATAAATACGACTATTTTTATTTGTATATAGCTGATTATCTATTAATTATGCTTATTTATGTAAATTTATTATAAAAACTAAATTATTATTTATTGTGGTAAGAGTGTGTTTCTTCTGCAAAATTTTAATAAAGAAAATTCTTAAAGTTGACTATTCCCGAGGCAAAACCTCGAGGAATTCTTTTGATTAAAAACAACAAACCTTAAAATGAAAAATAGGCTAAATGGTGATAGGGTGTGCAAACATTAAACTCGCACCTCCGACCTTAAAAGCATCAGATAAGACCTTTGAGCGTTGCAATAGCCACAGAGCAGATTAAATAGTTGATAACTATCAAAATATAGAAGAATCAAAAAAAAAACAGGTTATAGTTTCAAAGTAGCAATTCTATTATCTAATAACATTTTGTATTTATCTTTTTGCTCACAATTTAAAAATGATATTTCAACCATATTAAACCATGGTGTAATTGAGGCTTTTAATTCGTTTTGAATATTTGAAATAACCTTTGCTCTTAAGTTGAGTCTTTCGGTACCAAGATAGTGAATTAAGATTTCATGGTTCAGTTTTTTCTTTTTGCCTTTTATGCTTAAGGCTGATTCTTCAATATCGCCACGTAAAACAATACTCGAATTAAGAAAATCGTATGCCGGAGCTAACTCTGTTTTACCATTATTGGTTATTAATGAATAATTTTTCAGGTGCATATCTTCGTTTCCAATAAGGAAATTAAACAGGAAACGTTTAAAAAATCGCATTTTCTCAATCATGGGGAAGGTAGAATACTCTTCAATAAGGCTTACCAGTTTCTCTATTGAATAATTATACTTTGTGTCTCTGTTTTTACCTGCTAACTGGGCAAAATCCTCCAAAGGGAGTTTACTGTTTTTCGGCTTGCGATCAAACCTTTTTATAAAATACGATAATGACCCGTCTGCCGAATATACCATACCATGCACAGGTACATCTATTCCACAAATTGCAGCCAATTTCATGGTCAAATCTTCGTTTTCGGGCAATTGCGGATAAAAATGATGCTGTGGCTTTATTATAAATGTTCCTTTTATATCTACAATTTCAAACTTTGAAGATTTTATATTTAGAATAGCACTCAATTTAGGCTGAACCCCTTGAATAGACATTTTAACGGCTCGCAATGCAGCCTCTTGCCTTTGCTGTCCTGCTGTGTAGCCTATATCATTAAGCTGACTAATATTTCTTGAAAGTATTTTCAACCCTTTATCAGAGTACTTTTTGTCTGTTTCACTATATGTAATAGGACATCGGTTCATTGTTGTTCCTCCACAGTTACAGCACCAACCAAATCACCCCCTGTAGCTATTAGCTGACTAAAATAGTCTGTTCTGTCAATTTTTTTTATTCGTAGTAATCCGTCAAGCTGAATGCCTTCAGGCAGCAAACCATCAAAAAACGGTGGAAATGAATCAAACCGGAATGTTTTTAACTCAACCGGCATGGTCAAAGAAACAGGAACTCCACTATACTTTTCATCGTATCTAAAAGTATATCTCTCATTTTTAACTTCCTCTGTCAAGTAACCTGAAAGTTTTTGGTTTATAAATACTTTAGCTGTCCTCATTTGCAATGTTGTAAAGATTCATTAACGGGCTTTCTAAAATAATTTTAATATTCAGAGCAGCAAATACCTTTAATACTGAATTTAGTTGAATGGTTTTTTTTCCTTTTTCGATATCAAAAACTACAGTTTTTCCAACGCCGGCAACATCGGCTAAAGCTTTTTGGCTTAACCCTGCCTTTTTTCGGTGGTATTTTACCACTTTGCTAAAATCTTCAAAATTACTCATTATTTACTGTTAAAGCAGTAAATATACTATATTTAATTATAAAATAAAAATATATTATTAAAATTACTACTTATTTACCGCATAAACGGTAATTTTAAACTATTATCTTAAATCCGTAAGTCACGGTGTGAGTTGTTGATTTAAAAATATTTATAATAATAAAATGTGAGACTTTCAAAAAGAACTCACGCCGTAACTATCAAGTATTTAACTCTGACAGTTGCGGAATTAAGGTATTATATAAAATAAAATGCTTATCCGCATACTTACCCAATAAACACTTCCGCCCTTACAGGACTAAGTTTCACAAAACTACATTAAATACAGGGCGTTGCCATATACTAATGTTTTAGAGGCTTTCAGCCTCGAGTTTTCAAACTTGAGGCAAACAAGCGGATAAGCATAAAAAATAAATGTCTCATACATATATTTTACTGTTTAAACAGTAAAATACTTATACCTAACATCCGCAATGCCTGTCTCATTTTCTCGCAATTGTAGTGTAACTATATTGATTATTAACGTTATAAAAATTTATTTGTGCATTTTAAGTTTAAATTACTTTGGTTATTATAAATGTTTCTGAAACAATTATAATAAACATTAACCCATTTTCAACTGCAAAGTTAACAAGCCCCGCAATACTATGTAAATTAAGCTTTTTAAATATATTTCGTCTATGGTTATTAATAGTATCATAACTACGGTTTCTTTTTTTTGCAATTTCATGCGTAGTCATACAATCTACTAAATATTTAACTATCTGCTTTTCGGTTTTTGTTAATTTATCAATTAAACTCCTATTCTTTAATTGGGCAATTTCTTTTAATAAAATATCAAGCTGCTCGTTATTTTGAACTATTCTGCCTGTCATGTTAATTGCTATAGAAATACATTTTCTGATGCCAAGTTTTTTATTTTCCTCAAAAATATTTCCTTTACTATATATCCATACCCACTTTCCATTTTTATGTTTTATCCGATAATTCATTGCATAAGAATTAATTTTCCAATTGGCAACATCGCGAATTATCTGCATTGCATTTTTATAATCATCAGGATGGTAATACATTTCATAATAACGTTCGCCCATTTTGTAACGTTCTTCAAACGTAAAGCCGGTTAAATCAAGGTATCTATTATTTGCCCAAATTAGTTCTATGCTCCCATCGCTATTAATATTGTTTATATAAATAACTGACTCGAATCCCTTTAATGCCTTTGTTAAAAATTCGTGTTCTTTTATAATATCTTTTACCGACAAGCCTTTAGTCAACGAATCAACTATTCTATTTTCAATATCTTTTCCCATTTCTAAAATTCACATTAATACCATAATAGTGCTATCAAAAATTTAAAGGCACTAATTTTGTTTTTAGTAAACAACTGTCATTATTTTACCTGTTTAATTTATAACTCATGTATTTATTTTCGATTGTTTGGCCTAAGTCAAACCATTTTCAACACAAAAACAAATCAAATCTGAAAGCTTTGTAAAGCCAAGTTTTTTAAATATATTTCGTTTGTGGTTATTTATTGTGTCATAACTCCTTTCTCGTATTACAGCTACCTCTTTAACCGTTTTGCCTTTTGCTAACAGGCATATTATCTCTTTTTCGGAATTAGTGAGTTTTGATAGTGTCAGCTTACTTTTTAAAAGGGTTATCTCTTTCATATACTGTTGCATCTTGGTATGGTTGTAGGTAAACTCTTTAGTTATTTCAACTGCTGACGATAGCATATATTTTCCTCCATCACTATATTTTAGCCTGCATCCAAAAATATAAACCCATTTCCACTGCCTGTTTTTATGCTTGATCCTGCATACCACTGCATCTCTAAAATTATTATCAATAAACGATTGCTTTACTGCATCCCGAACCTGTTTTACATCGTCCGGATGATAAAACTCCAATGGTTTCATCTTTTTTCTTTCCTCTAAGCTATATCCAAATATATTCTCATAAGCATTATTAGTCCAAACAGGCATTGGATTACCATCTTCATCTATTTTAACAATTTGAATCGATGCCGGAAGTTCATCAACAATAAACTGAAGAAAATCTTTTTCTTTTTTTAAATTCTCAAAAGCTGAATTTGTTTCATCTCTCATAAAAAATAATATTTTTAATAATTATGAGTTGTTGATTATTTAATACCATAACAGGTATAAACAGTACTGCCTGATTACCTGATTTGGTATCGTAATAAGCAATATCATTTCCTGAAATTTTGATTGTAGATTGGTGCATAGTGTTAATTGGTTGATTATTACAACAATAAATATATGACAATAGTGCAAAAAAACCAAATTTTTAAATTAGCTATACAATACCCTGTGTTATAAACCATAATGAATTATTTATACAAACCTTTTTTCAGTATGGATTGTAGCAGCTAAAATTATATTGTTTATAAAACAAAAAGCCAATAATTCCTATTGTAAGCAAATATGATAGGATGATAGGGGTTTTATACCTACTTTTGTACAACTATTTAGTGATAAAAAAAATTGATCCTCAAATCCGCAAGTTGCGGTGTGAGTTGTTGATTTAAAGATATTTATAATAATAATGTGAGACTTAAAAAAAGGACTCACGCCGTAACTATCAAGTGTTTAACTTTAACAGTTGCGGATTTAAGGTTGATTGCAAAGCGTTTTTTTTACTTAAAAATTAAAATTTTAATATAATGAATGTAATTCTATTTCCTTTTAGGGTTTTATATAAAATATATTTCCTGTTATACTTTGGGGTATCGTTTATGCTATTTTTTCCAATATTAAGTTTTTTGTTAGCAAAAAAAGAGCGTTTCCCGATGGCTTTTAAATTTACAAAAGTTTATGCACGGATTTGGCTTTACGGGTCGGGCATATTTTTAAGGGTTAAAGGGCGCGAAAATATTATTGAAGGCAAGCCGTTTTTGATTTGCTCAAACCATAGTTCATTTTTAGACCCTGCCCCTCTTTATGCTGTTTTTCCACAGTATTTTGTGTTTACTGGCAAACAGGAGATTGAAAAATGGCCGCTGTTCCATATATTTTATACTTCGGGCATGAACATTTTGGTTGACAGAAACAACCGCATAGGGGCATTAAAAAGCTTTAAAAAAATGATGGATGTTATTGATGAAGGACACCCATTGGTTATACTACCCGAAGGGACTATCCCTAAAGAAAACCCGTGGTTAGGTGAGTTTAAATCGGGCGCTGTTTCAATAGCTATACAAAAACAGATTCCTATTTTGCCGGTTACACAAACTACCAACTGGAAAAGGTTGCAACGAAGTGGTTTGTTTAAAGGTAAAGCCGGGCCCGGTGTGGCCGAGGTTGTTATACATCCACCAATACCAACTAAAGGCTTAACAAAAAAAGATACCGATGAGCTGCAATCGAAGCTTTGGGATGTTATTAATATGCCATTACAGCAAAAATATGGTAAATAGCTCTTAAGGTTTGCGGTTAAAAGGTATGGTAATAAAAAATGTAGAGCCTTTGCCTTTTTCCGATTCTATGCTAATTTCACCTCCTATTAATGCACTGTTTTCTTTGGCTATTGATAACCCCAATCCTAACCCGCCATACTTACGTGACAACTCCGATTCGGCTTGCGAAAACCTGTTAAATACCTTCCTCTGTTTTTCGTCTTCGATACCAATACCTGTATCTTTTACATACAGTTGAACAATTTTATTGTTGCCTGTTTTTTTAATATTATAGCCAAATTCAACAAACCCCTTATCGGTATATTTTAAAGCATTCTCTAATAAATTGTTTAATATTTTATACAATTTTGCCTCATCGGTAAATATATTGCTTTGCCCGTCGGCAAGCCCGTTTTTCAATATTAACGATATATCCTTCTCTTTTGCTTTATCGTCAAAGGCTGAATATAGTTCCGATAATAGGTTATTTAAACTAACTTCTTTATTTATTACATCTACCTGCTTGGTTCCGAGTTTCGATATTTCAATAATATCATCAACAATACTCAATAGTTGGTTGCAACTGTCCAAAATTATATCAGAATAGTATTTGCGGTCTTTATCTTTCAGGTTAGGGATATTTAACAACTGCGAAAAGCCCAAAATGCCATTCATCGGGGTTCGTATCTCATGCGACATGTTATTTATGAATTCTTTTTTTAACCTATCGCTCTCTTCGGCCTTCTCTTTTGCAAGCTCCAGTTGCCTTTCATATTTTATCCGTTCTGTCAAATCCCTTATTGCCACAACCCTAACAGAACTATCTTTATCGGCAATTTTCGATTCTATCTCTATCGGAATAGTTGTGCCATCTTTTTTTATTCCTAATACTCTAATTGGAGATGCATAGTCTTTCGATAAGTTTTTTATTAAATCAACGTGATATTGCTTTGGTATAACAAGCTCAATAATATTTTTGCCTATTATTTCATCGCGTGTGTAGCCGGTCATTTCAACAAGCGATTTGTTAACCTCGGTAGTAACGCCATTTATATGTGTTAAGATTCCCTCAAACGTAAAATCAGAAAATTGTTTAAATTTATCTTCACTATCTTTAAGTTTTTTTATTGTTGAGGTTAACTCATCATTACTCTCTTTTAAAGCATCTGATGTTACAATCAACTCCTCGTTTGTTGCCCTAATCTCCTCCTCAGAGGTTTCAAGTTCCTGAATTTTTTGTTCTTTTAAATTAGACTCCTTAGTTATTTTATTTATTGCATGATGCAAAAACTTATTTGCATAAAACAATACTAACAATATTAATACAATAATAATGGTATGTGCAACAAAACCGCTTGTGAAAAAATCGGCATTTTCAGGTTGGTGTGTTATTGAAAATATATAAATGTGAGTTGTTGCTATTAATGAAAGTACGGTATTAATAAATAGTATAATGCGAGTTGCAAATAATGAACTAATAACCAAATAACCAAGAATAGAATAAAAAACCTGTATATATTTATATATCGGCGAAATACTCTCCGGCAAAAAAATAATCCAAATTAAAAGTGCAATAGTTAATACAGCAGACAAAAAATTTCCGGCGAGTTTTATACCTTTTTCCTTTAAAACATATAGTGATATTAATAAGAAAATAACAGCTGATATTTTTGAAAAAAGTGAGATAAAAGTGTTGTTGTTTAAATAAACTATTTCAATAAATACAGATATGGTAAAAATTGATAAACCTATAAACGATAGAATTATAAAAAACCTAGATTTTAGGTCATCAAAATAGCATATTTTGCTTTTTGGGTAGAAGTATCTTATTAGCCTGCTCACCTAATTAAATTTTATTATTAAAATAAATATCCAAATTTCTGCAAGCTATAAAGTTAATAGTTTGTTGGTAAAAGCGTGGCTTATAAATAAATTGTTATGCACAACTAAATATAACATCATGCAATTTACCAAAATTATTGCGCCTTTACTCTGCAGATTTAAGGAATATTGTATTATGCTACTTTTTTTATTCTGTTACAAAGTATTGAATTAATCGATTAATTCAAATAATTGTTATAGAAACTATCTGAAACATTGTGTAAAACAGGTTAAATTCTCAAAAAAAAAAAAGAAATATTAATATAATGGTAACCTATCAAAATACAATCTTTTTGACATTTATTGTAATTGTTTGGTTGCTATTATAGTTAAGAGAATTACTTTTGCCAACAAAAATAGCTTAGGCTTAGTAAATAAATAAAACAAAAAAAACATGAGAAAAATCGCTGCAATAGCTATCCTTGTTTTTATAACAGTTGGCTTTGCATATACTAAAACAGATGCTAAAACAGTAAAAAACAGATGCTTTATAAGTAATTATGAAGAAAAAGAAGGCAAAAATGCAAAACCTATCCACTTAACAAATGAGGCCTTTAAAAAGAAGGTTTTTAATTATGAAAAAAATAGAGAGTGGAAATATGAAGGCGACCTGCCATGTATTATCGATTTTTATGCCGCTTGGTGCGGACCTTGCAGAAAGGTGGCCCCAATACTCGATGAATTAGCCGTGCAATACGATAAAAAAATAGTAATTTATAAAGTTGATACAGATAAAGAGAAGGAGTTGGCCGCAGCCTTTAGGATAAGCAGTATCCCTGCACTGCTGTTTGTTCCTGCAAAAGGGCAGCCGCAAATGGCAAAGGGAGCTTTATCAAAAGAGCAGTTTATTAAAATTATTGAAGCCGTGCTGTTAGAAAATAATTAATATCAAGCAATTGTTTTTGAAATTATAGTTTATATTTGTTTTATTAATCAATTATGTAAACTTATAAATTATAAAAATGAAAAAAACATTATTAGGATTGTTTATTATTGCCACAGTGGCAGTAAATGCACAGGTTGAAAGCGGAAAAATTTTTATTGGTGGTTCGTTTGGGATTACCTCTACCGGTTCGTCAAATGAAAA
Organism: uncultured Bacteroidales bacterium; assembly: GCA_964419235.1. Classification (GTDB taxonomy): domain Bacteria; phylum Bacteroidota; class Bacteroidia; order Bacteroidales; family SZUA-534; genus GH45. Next base: position 6,807 of record CAYQPP010000054.1, on the reverse strand, counting down.
TATCAATGACAACACAACAACTATTACCGAAGGGGTTTCTCAATTTGGTTATAATATTTTGCCCCAAGCAGGTTATATGTTAACCGATGAATTCGGGGTTGGTTTAGGCATTGGTTATATGTTTTTAAAAATAACAACCCCCGATTTTTTTGATAACGGCACAGATCAATTTGATCAGGTTGAAAAAAACGGGACATTTGCCGTAATGCCTTTTGCAAGGTATTATAAGGGTATTGCCGACAAGTTTTTGCTTTATGGGCAATTCTCCATCCCAATGGGATTTACAAATTACTCAAGGTTAATGTTGAATGATAATAATGATGGCACCGTTGATTATGATGGAATAAAGAAAAGCTCATATTTTGGTATAGATTTAGGCTTGGGGGCCAATTATTTTGTAACCGACAATATAGCTTTAGAGGCAAACTTTAATCTTTTTGGCTTTAATTATACCAGTACCAAAAACACAAATACCGACGATAATGGCGACGGGAATATCAATAAAAACTCCAAATTTCAATTAAAATTTGATAGTAATAATATTTTCAATACAGGGAATATAATGGTAGGGATAAAAGTATTTTTTTAAAAAAGCTTTTTAGTGAGGCTGTCTAAAAAGATTAACATGTTTATTTTAATTACTTGATATACAATATTATAATCTTATTATATTTCTGTAAAAAAACCTGTTAGGCCTAATTATTCATCTTTTTAGACAGCCTCCTTTTAACAAAGCCCAAATTAAGAGATTCCGCTCGTATCCTACATTTTAAAGAAATCAATAGAGCCTTTAAGATTTTTTGCATTATGCGCCAAAAGCTCGGCATTGTCGGCAATATTTTTCGAAACCTCGATATTGCTTGTGGTAATCTCTTTTAACCTAATCAAATCGACATTATCACTGCTATTGCCATTTTTGCCTGAGTCGATTATATTTTTTATAAACTCCGATGTTTGCAGCATTTGCGAAACAATAGACTGCAAACTATTTAACGACTCTTCGGCAATATCAATACTATCTTTTGACAGGTTATCAATATCGGCTGCGGCTATACGGCTCTGCTCGGCAAGCTTTTGTATTTCGGTTGCCACAACTGCAAAGCCTTTGCCATATTGCCCTGCCCTTGCAGCTTCAACGGCGGCATTTAGCGCAATAAAATTTGTTTGCGAATAGATATCCTCAATTACCTTGGTTTTGTTTATAATGCCTTTTAGTGAGTCAACAGTTGAGCCAACCTTATCGGTGCCAATGGTAACGTTGCTTGCGGCCTGCTCCGAAATATCTTTAATCTGGTTCATCGACTTGTTTACCTGCACCGAAAAATACTCTTGCTCATTAGCACCTTCAGTAATTTTTTGGGAATTATGATGCAGGTTTTCCGATGTTTCGGTTATTTGGTTTGTAATTGACGATATATCGAGCATTATTGCCCTAAGCCTCTGCACCATTGTTTTTAACGACACTATCAAATCGCCGTCGCGGTTGCTCAACCCCTTTTCAATATTCTCCGACAAATCGCCTTGCGACACCATTTTTGCCATGTGCACAATTTCGATAAACGATGCCGATGTCTCCTTTAACGCCTTGGCCAAATCGCCAATCTCATCGTTTCGTTCAACTGCCATTTTTGTGGTAAAATTCCCGTTACTAAGCTGTTTGGCATAATTGACAACCTCAATAATAGGCTTTGTTAAATTATGCGAAATAAACCAAACAATAATTATAATCAGCAAAAAACCAAGCAACCCCACAATAATCGTATATCGAATGCTTTGATTTGCCTGCGTTAGCAAAACATCAACAGGCACAGCAATACCCATTGACCACGGTGTGCCCGATTCGCCAATATTGATTGGTGCAAACGAAAAATACGTGTCGTTACTAACGGTATTGTGCTTATGAATAAAATTGAACGCCACTCCATTTCTTATATTTGAGAGGGAGCTCTCTGTTAAATCGTCGTTTTTATAAATATCTTTAATTGATTTGTTTACGTAATTTTTATTCGGGTGGGCTATAATTACACCTTTGTTTGATATTAAAAAAGCATAACTATTATCGTATGGTTTTATTGCCTCAATGTTTTTCTGAAAGTGCTCTAACGAAATATCGACACCAACAATGCCAATATATTTATTGTTATCAAATATGGGCGATATAAAACTCGACATTAGCATTTCATCGTCGTTATTGCCTGTATATGAATAGTAGTATGGTTCTTCGGCACTCTCTTTTTCATCTTTTTTTATTCGGGCATAATCTCCGGTATCGCCATCGGTATTCTTTATCTCATTGTTGTTTTCAATAACATTGCCATTGCGCCAGTAGTTTTCGACATATCTGCCGTAAGGCAAATGCCATGCCGAATCAATAGCACTAAGCTCCCAACTGTCCCACAAAGCATAAAATTGCGGGTTTTTAATAAACACTCCCTCATAAAGGTTTTTTACAATCTCGGCGCGCTTTCCTTTGGGGAAAGTCCTATAATTCGAGAATGATTGTGCCAGCGTTCTAACAATAAGCATATCACTATTAAACTTGCCTTGGGCAATATTCGCCTTTTCGCTTACATAGGCATCAACATAGTTGGTAGCATCATTAAAAGCATTTTTTTTTATTTTTACCGATATATAGGTTATTGAAACCGTGTAGATTATTAATATCGTGCTAAGTACTGATATCAAGAGTTTTGAGCGGATTTTCAATCTTATATTCATAGAACTGCGCTATTATGGGTTTAACAAACTGTTGGTCTAAAAATATAAAAAATAGGTTGAAATAAAAATAAATGGAGTAATAGTTTAAAAATTTAAAACTTAACCACAAAAAAATAATATACCAATAAGACTACTCCAATTAAGTCAGAAAAACTAAAAAATAGTAGTTTTAGTAGTGTCGGTGTGAATTTGTTAATTAACTGAATATAAAACAATAGCACTATTACTTTTTGTAAAATACTCACGCCAACACTATTCGGAATAAACTCTTCAATTGAATTTTTACTAACCTAACTCTACAAAATGAATGAATCAATCAGACTTGCTACCTTCCACAAAAAGCCCCTGGGTTTATGCCAACTTTTAAAGTGTCGGTAATTATGCCGTTTGTGCGGCTCCGGTAAACAATGCCGTTTTGTGTATTATCAATTGCATCAGAAAAAAACAGGTGGTTGCTGTTGTTGTCGTAATACAACCCATAAACAATTTTGCCGCCGGTGTTTATTAAGACTTTGGTTGGCAACATACTGCTGTTAACCGACATGCTGTAAACGCCGCTATTTGCCACCGTGCCGCCCCAACTTCCGTAAATATAAAACAGCGTGTCGTTTGTTTGGTTTATACATAAATGCTTGGGCGATGCATTAATATCGGTAAAAATATATTTATTTATTATGGTATTTGTGTTTAAATCTATTTTTGTTAGCGCGGCATTTGCCTGCCCATAGCTTGAGCCCGCAAAACCGCCGTCGGAGAGTACCCATAGGTTGTTGTTTTTATCAATTGCCATCGAATTGGGCTGTTTTTCAACCTTAATGCTGTCAACAACCCTGTCGGTTTGGGTGTTGATAACCAAAATGGTATTATCAAAACTCCAACAATTGACATACACAAAACCATTGTGCTGCAGCATTGTTTCGCTTGAGTGCTGGCTAAATTCGGCGTTGCCGTTGTTAATATCAATTGTACCTGTTATTTCGTTTGTTACAGGGTTGTATATGCTTATTTTTTTTGAATACAAATCGGTAATATAGGCTTTTTCATTATTTACAAAATGAATATGGCGCGGCGATACCAATCCGGTAATTTTTGCCCTGTATTCAAATGTGTTTATGTTTATTATGTAAATTTTTCCCGAATTGTTTATCACAATATACCCCAAGCTGTCTTTAATTGTCATTGATTGTGCCACATCGCCTAAAGGCAGGGCGTTTGTCTCATAAAAAATATTATTGATAACTTTATTACTATCCAAACTATAATACGACAGCGACGCATTACCATACATAAAATTGCCTTCGTTAATAATAAATACGCCCTTATTGGTTTTATTTGAGTTAAGCCTGTCAAAATCGCGCAAAACATCATCGTCCATGCATGATGTTGCACAAAGCAGTATTGACGTAACAGCAAACAATAACAAAATGCCGTAAAGCCTGTCGGGCAATGTTTTAACAAGAATAGTTATATGTTTTTTAATCAACATAAGTCTCCTTTAATACTGTTTTCAATTCCTTTGACTCAGGCTTGCTTAAACACCCCAACTTCTTTATGATTCTTTGTTTATCAATAGTTCTTATCTGGTCTAAAACAATCCACCCGATTTTATTGTCATGTTTGACCTCAACTCTTGTCGGATATCTTTTAGAACTGGTTGTCATTGGTGCAATAACCACCGTTCTTAAATATTTATTCATTTCGTTTGGCGATATTACAACACAAGGCCTGGTCTTTTTTATTTCGCCACCCAATGTCGGGTCGAGGTTAACCAAAACAATCTGATACTGCTCTATTTCCATTCTTCTAAATTTTCGTCTTCAAAAACATCATTAAAAAGCAATCTATCATCCCCGTTTTTTGCCATTTCTTTAAAGAGCTTGTCCCAACCTTTTCTTGGTCGCGAAAGCGGTCTTATAACAATCTGGCTTTTTTCCAAAATCAAATCAACGGTATCTTTTATGTTATATTTCTCCAACATAGTCTTACTAAATCGTATCCCCTTTGAATTTCCAATTTTAATTACAGCTACTTCCATAATAATATATTTAAAATGTAATTACAAAGTTAGTACATTTTTACAAACCTTCCAAATCGCTCAATGTAGGTTATAAACAATAAATCAAAACTCGAAGCTTAAGCCCAATAAATAATTCCTGCCCGGCATTGGCCTGCCCAAAACCGAGCGATACTCTTCGTTAAAAAGGTTATACACTTTAAAATTAATATCAAAAACATACTTTTTAACTGCAATTTTTTTTCCTGCCGACAGGTTATTCATAAAATACGGATATAGCCAATCCCTTAACTCAAAATTATTCGACGAGCTTGTAAATCTTTCGCTATAAGAGTTATGCGTATATGAGATATTATACCCGCTGCGGCTGATGCTTACAAATACATTTGCCGAATGTACAGGAATATATGGCAACTGCTTTCCGTACGACTCATCGCCCCATGTTTTTTTGGTGCCAAAATTTTTTGTGTTTGTATAGGCGTAGTTTGATATTACAACAAATTTGTATTTTTTGATATTAAAATTCAGGTTTGCATGCACCTCTACACCTTTTGAAATAACACTATTAATATTTTGCGGTGTCCAATACCCCATTGGCGAAGGAAGCCATATTATCCAGTTTTTAACATCGGAATAGAATGCCGTTATGCCCGCCTTTACTCCTACCCCTTTTATTTTATTATCTGTTGCCAAAGCAAAATCGACCGACAGGTTGTCTTCTGGCTTTAAGTCTATATTGCCTCCCGGCTGCCAATAAAGATCGTTTAAGCTCGGGTATTTATAATTTTTCGAGATATTGAATTTTGCACTTATTCCCTCCTTTTTGCTTATAACATATTCAAAGCCTAAAAAAGGCGATATTGGCATATTTGATGCATCGGTAAAATATTTTTGCACCATTGCCGATGCCGCAAAACGTTCGCCGAAGCGTTTGTTGTAGCTCGCAAAAAATATATACTCGTTTCGCCGTTTTTCATAACCTAAGTGCGTAACGGTATCGTTTGTTGACACATCATCAACGTTAAAATCGAATTTAAAATTAAACTCCGACTCATTTTTAAAGCTATGCCTGAATTTAACCTTGTTGTAAAAGCTTTTTGTTGCCGATTGTGAAAATAAGGTGGTATGGTAGCCCTTACCGTTTATGTAGTTTACTTGCGAGTAATCTAATTTTTGAAAAACAAACGCCGGCAGGTACTCAAATTTATTGCTGCCTCGATAATACCTAATATTGCCCACAACCCTATGGCTTTGGTCAACCTGATTGTTTATGTTTGAATAATCGTCGCCCTCATAGGTATTCAACCGTGGCAAATTTCTGTCGGTATGCTGACCCCAGTATTTTACCGACAAATCAATATCGGCAGCGGTTCTGTAATAAAACTCTTGCAACAAGCCATACTGCGTGTAATCGGCATTTTCGTTTTTTTGTACCGGATAAACATACTCCCCTGTCTCTTTGTCAATATCGGCAATGTTTTTGTTTTTAAACTCAAAATCGTTTTTAGAATAAGTGTAAAGCAAGCGTGTTTTACTCTTGAAGTTATTGTTACCAAGATTTATCTGTAAAAAATCGGATAGCGTTGAGTAAGAACCAATTGTTTGTGAAAATTTTACTTTTTTATTACTGCTCCAATCTATTTTATTATCAATACTTATAGCACCCCCCAAAGCCCCGTTAGACTTCTCCATTGAGCTGCCGCCCGCCAACAGCTCTACCTCATCAATAAAATAGTTTGGTATAAGCGAAAAATCGACCTGCCCGAGCATAGGCGACTTAATGCTTACACCATTCCAAAGCACATCGGTATGCGATGCCGAAGTACCCCTAAACGACACCGTTGCCAACGCCCCCCTGCCTGCCTGTTTTATAAAAACCGCACTATGCTCCGACAATAGCTCTGCCACGCTCTCACTTGTAACTTGCTGAATAACCGTTGTGTCAATTTCATATTTTGATTTTGCTATCTCTTTTAAAGGCTTTTTTGCCAATATATTTATCTGCCGTATTTTAATTGTATCAATATTTGGAGGTTGAGGGAGGTTGAGGGAGGTTGAGATTGAGGTTGAGGGAG
>CAYQPP010000053.1:0-15235 GCA_964419235.1 uncultured Bacteroidales bacterium | reverse complement strand
GATTGAAACAAATGGCAAAAGTTTGAAACGAAAATTCATAACAAATCTGGCACTCGTTATTTTCCTTAATCTATTGGTTAAGCCTTTTTGGATTTTTGGTATCGACCGCACCGTACAAAATGTTGTTGGTGCCGAGCAATACGGGTTTTACTTTGCGCTTTTTAATTTTTCGTTAATACTTAATATGCTGCTCGATTTAGGCATAACCAATTTCAATAACCGCAACATTGCCCAAAACAGCCATCTGTTAAACAAACATTTCTCGAATATAATAATGCTGCGCCTTTTTCTCGGCATATTCTATTTTGCAGTAAGCATATCGGTTGCATGGCTTTGGAAATACGATTGGGATCAGATAAAACTATTGGCGTTTTTGGTGTTTAACCAGTTTTTGGCATCATTTGTTTTGTATTTGCGCTCAAATTTGGCAGGGTTGCACCTTTTTAAAACCGACAGTATTATTTCGGTACTCGACCGCACAATTATGATTGCCATTTGCGGCGTATTGCTTTGGGGTAACGTTACCGAAACTCCTTTTCAGATAAAATGGTTTGTTTTTGCACAAACAGCCGCATACAGCATTACCGCATTTATTGCGTTTATTTTGGTTTTATTGCGGAGTGGCAAAATAAAAATAAGATTCGACCTGCAGTTTTCGCTTGCCATTTTAAAAAAGAGTTACCCGTTTGCTATACTTGCATTGTTAATGGCATCATACAATCGTTTTGATGCTATTTTGCTTGAACGCCTTTTGGTTGATGGAAGCCGTCAAGCAGGCATATATGCTCAGGCATTTCGTATTTTAGATGCAGCCTCAATGTTTGCCTTGCTGTTTGCAGGGTTGCTGCTACCCATTTTTTCGAAAATGATAAAACAAAAACAGGCTATTGGGCAGCTTACACAATTGTCGTTTGTTCTTGTTGTTGTTCCGGCTATTGTAATAGCCTTAACAAGTGCATTTTACAGCAATAATATAATGAATCTTTTATACCATCAGCATGTTTCTTCATCGGCAGGTATATTTGCCATATTAATGTTTGGTTATATCCCTATTTCAATAACCTATATATTCGGTACTTTATTAACTGCCAACGGTAGCTTAAAACAATTAAACATAATGGCGTTTTTCGGTATGGTGCTTAATATATTAATGAATCTTATTTTAATACCTAAACTTCAAGCACTTGGTTCGGCAATATCAAGCCTGTCAACTCAGCTTTTAACAGCATTTATTCAAGTAATAATTGCATATAAAATTTTTAAACTCAAAATTAATTATAAACTTATCGTTTTATTATTGATATTTGCATCGGGAGTTACCCTTATCGGGATAATTTCAAAAGATTTGCCATATAACTGGATTTTTAGCCTGATAATTATGGTGTCGTTAAGTGTAATATTGGCATTCAGTATTGGGCTTATCAAAATCAAAGATATGTACGATATAATTAAATACGATAAATAACGTTCTTTAGCCGTAGGTAAAAATATTGTTAGCCTGCTCTAAAACAAAAAATGAATATCTATGAAATATCAAAAGTTAAATGTGATTTTCGGCTGGTTGGTGTTTGCCATATCGGCTTTTGTTTATATAAGTACAATTGAACCTACTGCCAGTTTTTGGGATTGTGGCGAATTTATTGCAACAGGGTATAAGCTTGAAGTAGGTCATCCGCCGGGTGCGCCCGTATTTATGCTGTTGACAAACTTTTTTGCCAATTTTGCAGGTGGCAATGTGCAAAATATTGCCATGTGGGTTAATGTAATGTCGGCATTGGCAAGTGCCTTTACTATATTATTCCTTTTTTGGACTATTACGCATTTAGCCCGTCGTATTATAAAAGTTGATGAGTTAAATACAGGGCAGTCAATTGCCATTGTAGGCAGTGGCCTGATAGGCGCTTTGGCTTACACATTTTCCGACTCGTTTTGGTTTTCGGCGGTTGAGGGCGAGGTTTATGCCACATCGTCGTTAATAACAGCCTTTGTGTTTTGGGCAATTCTTAAATGGGAAAATATTGCTGATGAAAAGTATAGCAACCGCTGGATTATTTTAATAGCCTACATTGTGGGTTTATCAGTTGGAGTACACTTACTTAACTTGCTTGCCATTCCGGCAATGGTATTGGTGTATTACTTTAAAAAATACAAAGCAACCCCAAAAGGAGTATTTTGGGCGTTAATGCTATCAATAGCAATTCTTGGATTTATTATGTGGGGTGTTGTGCCCGGCGTGGTAAAAATTGCCTTTATTTTTGATTTAATGTTTGTAAATGGGTTTGGAATGCCATTTAACTCGGGTGTTGTTTTCTTTATAATAGCACTTTTTGGTGTTTTGGGGTATGCAATTTATTTTACCCGCCAAAAAAAGATGGTTGTATTAAATACTATTATCTTGGCATTTACAGTAATGATGATAGGCTACTCATCGTATGCGGTTATAATGATACGCTCGGCAGCTACACCACCTATCGACCAAAATAATCCTGAAGATGCATATTCGCTTTTGTCATATCTTAACCGCGATCAATATGGCAGTAACCCGCTATTTTCGGGGCAATATTACGATACACCATTAAATTTAAACGACCCCTACAATAATTCGAAAACATGGCGAAAGGGCGACAAAAAATATGAAAAAGGTCCCGATAAGCTAAATTATAATTACAATAGCAAATTAACCATGCTGTTTCCGCGTATGTGGAGCTCAAAGCCTGAACATATTAAGGAGTATAAAAAATGGGCAAAAATTAAGGGGCACAAAGTAAAAGCCAAAAACAATAGTGGCGAAATGCAAACTTTTTACAAGCCAACTTTTGTTGAAAACATGCGCTTTTTGTTCCGCTACCAAATCGGGCACATGTATTGGCGGTATTTTATGTGGAACTTTTCGGGCAAACAGAACGATTTTCAAGGTCATGGCGGTATTTTAAACGGTAACTGGCTAACAGGCATCGACTTTGTTGACCAAAATATTTTAGGCTTAGGGCCACAAAATAACCTGCCTGTAAAATATGCCAATAACAAGGCTCATAATGTTTATTACATGCTGCCATTTTTATTGGGGCTAATAGGTATGTTTTTTCAACTTGGTAAAGACAAACGGAATTTTTGGATTGTAATGACGCTGTTTATACTTACAGGGTTGGCTATTGTAATATACTTAAATCAGTATCCGATTCAACCGCGTGAAAGAGATTATGCATTTTCCGGCTCATTTTATGCATTTGCCATTTGGATTGGGATTGGGGTATTATCAATTTATGACAGGTTAAGCAAAATTACCGGACAAGTACCCGCCGCAGCCATTGCGGTTTTGGCAACATTGTTTATACCAGGCAAAATGGCCGCCGAAAACTGGGATGACCATGACAGGTCGAACCGCTATATTGCACGCGATTTTGCTTATAACTATCTTAACACATGCGAAAAAAACGGTGTGATATTTACCAACGGCGATAACGACACATTCCCATTATGGTACATACAAGAGGTTGAAGAGGTGCGTACCGACGTTAGGGTAATATGCTTGCCATATATGATTACCGATTGGTATATCGACCAAATGAAATCGAAATATTACGATTCGGAGCCGATACCATTCAGCTTAACAAAAGAGCAATATATTGATGGAAAACGGGTTCAGGTACCTGTATTTGAGCGCATGGATGATTATGTTGAATTAAAACAGGTAATTGATTTTGTTGGCAGTAACGATGCAAGAACACAGGTTCAAACTACGTTAAACGAAAAAACAGACTATTTCCCGACAAAAAAATTCAAAATTACAGTTGATAAAAACAAAGTAATTAAAGAGGGTGTTGTTAAACCCGAAAATGCCAATGAAATAGTTGATGAGATTAAATGGAAGATAAACACCAACTATGTTATGAAAAACGATTTGATGATACTGGATTTATTGGCATCGGCAAATTGGGAGCGTCCTATTTATTTTGTTTCTGTTGGCTCGGGCAATAAAACCAACATACGCGACTATTTTCAGGCTGAAGGGTTTGCAAGCAGGTTTGTGCCTATTAAAACCAAATTTGATTATCAGGCAATTGGCCGTATTGACACCGATATTTTATATGATAATATTATGAATAAATTCCGTTGGGGAAATATGAGCGACCCCGATGTTTATTTAGACGAAAATATTAGAAGAACTATACGCATTGTTAAAATACGTAACAACTTTGGGCGCTTGGCAAAAGCACTTGCTGCCGAAGGTAAAACAGACTCGGCTCAAACTGTATTAAAAAGGGGTCTTGAGGTATTACCTGTTGAAAAAATTCCTCTTGAATTATATGATTCGCAATTTGTTGAAGCATTTTTTGATGCAGGAATGAAAGAAAAAGGTATTGAAATTATTACCCAAATGGCCGATGATGCTGTTTCGGATATGGAGTATTATATAAAGCTTGAGGCTAAAGCAGGAAATGTTGCCGATCAAGAAAAGCAGTTTGCCGTAGGCACTATGCAATGGTTAAACAGTTTGGCAAGCAGGCATGGCGGAAAAGAGGTTGCGGATGATATTTCAAAGAAATTTGAAAATATGTACAATATGTATATGCAAGGTGTATCAAGATAATAGATTGTATTTAACTAAATAAAAATGCATTGGTATCTTTTCCCATTCTCATTTTTATACGGCGGTATAGTAAGCATTAGGAATAATTTTTTTGACCGGGGCTGGATTAAATCGACAAAATTCGGCCTGCCGGTTATTGGCATTGGCAATATTACAGTTGGGGGCACAGGTAAAACGCCACACATTGAATACCTGCTCGGCATTTTAAAAAATTACGATACTTGTACAATTAGTAGGGGCTATAAACGAAAAACCAAAGGCTTTTTTGAAGTTAACACAAATTCAAAAGTTGACGATGTTGGCGACGAACCGTTGCAGATAAAACAAAAATTCAGCAATACGGTGGTGGTGGTTGACGAAAAAAGGGTGCATGCCATTAATAAAATTTTGGGCAGCAACAAAATACCCGATGTAATACTTTTAGACGACGCTTATCAGCACAGGCATGTTACGCCCGGTTTAAATATATTGCTTATTGATTACAACAAACCTATTACAAAAGACCACATGATGCCTGTTGGCAGGTTAAGGGAGCCTGCCCGAAACAAACACAGGGCAAATATTGTAATAATTACAAAGTGTCCTGTAAATATGGTTCCCATTGATTTTAGGATTATGCAAAAAGAGCTGAATCTGTTTCCGTACCAGCGCCTTTTTTATACTACATTAAAATACAACGGTTTAATTCCGGTTTTTAAAACGCAAAAACCTATTATAAAAAGCATTGACGAGCTTAAAAACTTTGATGTTTTAATAGTAACAGGCATTGCAAACCCTAAACCGTTATATGATAAATTAGAGGGTGTTGGGGCAAAAATCACAAAACTGGCTTTCCCCGATCATCATGAGTTTAAGCCTGCCGACACAAACAAAATAGTAAATTCGTACTTGGCTATTAACCAAAAACAAAAAGTGATTGTTTGTACTGAAAAAGATGCTGTAAAATTAAAAGCAGATAGCATATCGCGTAAGCTGTTAAAATTACCAATATACTCATTACCCATAGAGGTAACATTTTTAAATAACGGCGAACCGGTGTTTAAAGAGGTTGTTGAGAAGTATATTGCCGAAAGCCATATGAAAAACCCAATGTAATTTATTCCTAAATTGAGCGGTTCAGCTTTTTTGCTTTGCTCAAATCGCTCAACTTAGGTTGTCTTTTATTGCCCAAGCTCAACAGGTATATCTGCTGCATTAACAGGCACCTCGCCTGTAAGGGTATTCATAAATGCTACCATATCGGCAACCTGCTCATCGGTTAAATCTTTGTTAAGTTCTGTTTTGCCCATTATTTTTATCGATTCTCCAAGGTCGGCAACACTACCGTCGTGAAAATAGGGTGCTGTTTTTTCAACATTTCTCAATAATGGCACATAAAATATAAATTTATCCGATTCTACTTTTGTCTCCTCAAATTTACCGTAATCAATTTTTTCACTGCCTGTTAATTCCCAATAATTGCCAAACAGCGCAAATTTTTGAAGCATTGTACCACCAAGCAAACTACCCATATGGCAAGCAATACAACCATTGTCAATATAGGTGCTTAAACCTTTTTTTGCTTTGCTGCTTATTGCGTTGTTATCGCCGGCAAGGTAATTGTCAAAAGCCGAAGGTGTAATAAGCGTACGCTCAAAGGCGGCAATTGCAAAACGTATGTTTTTATATGTAAGGGGATTGTCGTCATTAGGAAATGCTTCGGCAAAAAGTGTTTGGTAAAAATCTACACCTTTAATCCTATCAACAAGAAAATGTTCGTCGGGTATTGCCATTTCGGCAGGGTTTAATATTGGCCCGCCTGCTTGCTCTTCAACATCTTTGTTTCGACCGTCCCAAAACTGTGCGCCTTTAAAGGCAGCATTGAATACCGTAGGCGAATTGCGAGGCCCGGGTATAGTGTTGTCGCCCGGCGATGTTGGCAAATTATCAACTCCATAGGTGGCAATGTTATGGCATGTATTACAGCTTTGTGTCTCGTTTTTTGAGAGCCTGTTATCATAATAGAGTATTTTTCCGAGTTTTACTTTTGCATTGTTTAATATATTTTCGGGGTTGTTAGCCTCGGTAGGCAACATCTTAAACAGTGCTTGAGCCTTTAATAATAAATCTTTTTCAGCTTGCGGAATAGATTCTGTTTTATTTGTAGCCTCTCCTTTTTTTTGGTTTCCGGCACACCCTGATAAAATAAATGCCAACAATAGCATTAACAGATATAAGTTTTTCATAATCGTAAATTTTAGTTTATCAAGCTAATTTAAACAAAAAACAGATTAATTGTAGAATTAATCATTGCTAAATGTTGATAAAAAAATTAAATTTACAAATTCAAAGTAGAATAATTTAAAAATAGCAACTATGAAAAAGAGTATATATTTAGTTTCAGTTTTGTTGGCATTTTTTATTTTTCATAACCTGACAGTTGAAGCAAAAGGTAAAAAAGGCAAAAAAGAGTCGGGTTATCAGTTTACTAACAAAATTGAAATTCCTGCTACATCGGTTAAAGACCAAGCAAGTAGCGGCACATGCTGGAGTTATGCAACCACTTCGTTTATTGAGAGTGAGATTATTCGTATGGGGAAAGGTGAGCATGACCTTTCGGAGATGTTTTTTGTGAGGTATGCGTATCCGCAAAAGGCCATAAAGTATATTCGTTACCAAGGGGCGGCAAATTTTAGCGAAGGCGGGCAGGCTCACGATGTTTTTAATATTATTAAAGAGTATGGCATGATGCCCGAAGAAGTTTATTCAGGTTTAAACTATGGCTTTGATTACCATCGCCATGGCGAATTGGTTAATGTTATGACAGGTGTTTTAGAGAACAGCTTAGAGAATCAAAATGGCTTTACAGGAAAGTATATTGATGTTATTAATGCTATTTTAGATATTTACCTTGGCGAGATGCCGCAAAAATTTACTTATAATGAGAGTGAATATACGCCAAAAACATTTGCAAATGAATTGGGCATTGTACCCGATGATTATATTGAGTTTACATCGTACAGTATTTACCCTTTTAACATTCAGGTTGATTTAGAGATACCCGATAATTGGTCGCACGATAAGTATTACAATGTTGGTATTGATGATTTAATGGCGGTTATAAACAATGCTTTTGCAAACGGCTATTCGGTTAACTGGGATGGTGATGTTAGCGAGCAAGGTTTTTCGCACCGAAAAGGGGTGGCAATTGTTCCTGAAAACAACCCAAAAGAGATGGACGACAGTGAAAGGCTAAAATGGGAATCGTTAAATAAAAAAGAGCGAAAAAAGATGCTATATGATTTTAACGAACCAAGAAAAGAGATGAAGATAGATCAAGAAATTAGGCAAAAAACATTTGATAGATTCAAAACAACCGACGACCATTTAATGCATTTAATAGGCACGGCTACCGACCAAAATGGCACATTGTATTATATTACAAAAAACTCGTGGGCCGACGACAGCAACAGCAAGGGTGGCAAACTATATATGAGCGAATCGTTTGTCAAGCTTAAAACCATTGCCATTCAGGTGCATAAAAATGCTATTCCGGCCGGTATAAAAACCAAACTGAATATTGAATAACTTTTTAATAACCGGTTGTATGTTGTTTGGCAATGCAATTATCAGTATTTTAATAAAATAGCCTGTAACTTAAACAGATGCACAACTGGGCAAACAGAATATTTGCAATAAATGATGAAAAGGGTTTTAATACGTTATCAATTGAAGCTTTTAATTATCAGTACAAAAACATTAAGGTTTATAATGAGTATTGCAATAGGCTTAATATAAAACCTGAGCAGGTAACTCATTACAGGCAGATACCTTTTTTGCCTATTGAGTTTTTTAAAACACATAATATATCATCAAGCAACAAAACCCAATTAACCTTTACAAGCAGTGGTACAACCGGTATGCAAATCAGCAGGCACCATGTTGCCAATACAAAACTGTACGAGCAAAGTTTTATTAAGGCATTTGAGCAGTTTTATGGCAATATCCAGAATTATTGTGTTTTGGCACTTTTGCCATCGTATCTTGAGCGCAAAGGCTCATCATTAATATATATGGCAAACAAGCTTATTGAGCTGTCCAAACATGCCGACAGTGGTTTTTATCTGCATAACTATAAGCAATTGGCAAAAAAGCTCGATAGGCTTAACCAATGTGGGCAAAAAACACTTTTGCTGGGGGTAACTTATGCGTTGTTAGATTTGGCAGAGAAATTTCCGCAACAGCTTAAAAACACCATTATTATGGAAACCGGTGGAATGAAAGGCCAGCGAAAAGAGATGGTGCGCGAAGAGCTACACTCAACTATTGGTAAGGCTTTTAATGTTAAAACAATACACTCCGAATATGGAATGACTGAGCTGCTTTCGCAGGCATATTCAAAAGGCAACGGGATATTTGAAACACCGCCATGGATGAAAATACTTATTCGTGACACCTACGACCCGTTTACTTTTTTTGATACTAATCGCAGCGGGGGGATAAACATTATTGATCTGACAAATATTTATTCGTGTTGTTTTATTGAGACTAAAGATCTTGGCAAAACATTCTCTGACAACACTTTTACCATTTTAGGACGTTTTGACAATAGCGATATACGCGGCTGTAATTTATTGGTTGGGTAGCAAGCAAAAAATAGAATAAAAATTAGGGTACATGAGTAAATTATACCTCAATACACCAAGCTAAAGCATGGTGTTAATCTCATATTAATTGCTAATATTTTTTACCCACTAAATTTGCAGTAGCACCTAAAAAAGTTTATCATGAGTTGGGATAAGCCAAAACCAAAAATGCGCTTTTGTTATTGTATTTTATCTCTTTAATATATAATTCGGCGGCAAATTCGGGTGCTTTTATAGGGTGCAGTATAACTTTATTTGAGTATTCGGTAAACTGAAACTGCTGCCAGTTATTAAATAATTCGTTAATAAGTTGCGCCGATTCAGGTTTAAAAATATCTTCAATATCAATATCTGAAGTTGAAGTTGCTGCCTTAATACCAACCAGTCCGGTCCACTTTTTGTTTGCATAAATGCGTTTACCTTGTTGATAAATAACTATACCAACGAGCGAGTTTTCGGCAATACCTTTAAAAAGCTCGGCGCTGTCGTGCAGTTCATTTAGCGTATTCCTGTAATCGGTAATGTCCCTTATCATTCCATACATTATATCCTCGCCCGACGGAGTTGTATAAAAATTGCTGAAACCCTGTACATACCTAATTTCACTATTATTTAAAGCAAGCCTGTAAGTAAGCGTAAAGCTCTCGCGCGATTTCAGGGCTTTTTTTATTATCTGTTCAACCGAGTGCCTATCATCAATATGAATATAGTTAATAAACTGCTTAAATTCAATATTGTATTGGCTGTCGGGTATTTTAAACAGTTTTTTCAAGCCATCGTTTAACCGATAGTTCTTGCTGCTTAAATTAAACTCCCATGTGCCCAAAAGTGTTGATGATTGCACCTCCGATATTTTATTTAGGGCAATTTCTTGCTCCTTTAAAGGGGTAATGTCTTGAAGTATTCGGGTAATAATATTCGATTTGCTGTTTTTATTGATTGAGCAAATTTCGTTTATAAACTTTATTTTCCCGTTTTTGAGCCTTAAGCGGTATTGTATATTATACGAGTGGTTATTAAGTATCGATTTGCTTATGGTTTTTGTTATTGTTTTTCTATCATCCTCATGAATAAAAGCATCAAAATTATCAATTAATTGAATATTGTTGGATAACTCTGGTTCAAGAATTTTTATTAAGGTGTCGGAGAGCTTTATTTGTTGAGTTTCTTTATTAAATTCAATAAAACCAATTTTGGCAATATTTTGTATTTCAATAAGTTGGCTTGTGGTTCTTTTAAGCGTAATCTCTTTTTTTATTAAATCGGTAATATCTAAGCATGTGCCCCTGAGTTTTTCAATTTTGCCCTCACTGTTTATTATGGGGCGGTAATTTATCGACACATGTTTTGTATCGGTATTCGATATTATCCTTACCACATCTTCACCTTTGGTTTTTTCTTTAATACACCGCTTAAATGTTGAGGCAACTTTGTCTTTGTCGTCTGCATGCAAAAGCTCTTTAAACTGTGCCGAATTAATGAAGTAGGGGAGGTTTTCCGTTCCTAAAATCTGGCGGTTTTCCAAATTATCAAAAAACAGGTCTTTCTGTACATCGTATTCCCAATAGCCCAGTTTGGCGATTTTTTGTGCCTCTTTTAACATTTGTGTCGATTGGTCAACCTGTTTTTCTGCATCTTTTAGTTTGGTAATATCCATTGAGATGCCTAAAATTAAAGGGTTGCCTATGTTCGATTTATGAAGTGTTTTAATGGTTTTATACTGTTTTATTTTGCCGAGCGCGTTGGTAAACTCGTGCTCGCTTTCAAGCCTTTTTTTATATTTCAACAGTTTTTTATCTTCATCATAGTATTGCTCTGCCAATTGTTTTAGTTGTTGTAATTCAAAGTCGGTTTTGCCAATGGCATCTTCGGCAGAAATGCCTGTCTCTTTTTCAAAAGTGTGGTTCCAATACAGATATTTAAAATCGGGAGTGGTTTTGGCAAATAGCGATACGGGCAGGTTGTCCATTATGGTTTCAAGAAACATTTTGTACTCTTCGCTCTCCTGTTGGGCTTTTTTTTCGGCCGAAATATCTTGCACCATTGCTATGGCCATATCAACTTGCCCTTTTGAGTTTTTTACGGGCGACACGGTAACTTTTGCCCATATCTCGGTTCCGTCTTTTCTTATATATCGTTTAATAACCAAAAACGAATCTATTTCGCCTTTAAAAAGCTGCTGGTATTGTTTGAGGTTGTTCTGGTAATCGTCGGCATGGGTAAATTCCTTTAAGCCCATCTGCAATATTTTGAGCATACTGTAGCCAATAATTTCCGAAAACTGATTGTTGCAAAATAGGGGTTTAAACTTATTGCTTACCAATACAATGGCCATTGGGGAGTAATCAAAAACCGATCTAAAAACCGCCTCGCTGTTTTGCAGCTCTTTTTTAATAATTTCCGATGTCGTAATGTCTTGAATAATACCTATCGACTGCACCGGATTTCCGGTATTATCATAATTTGTATAACAGCGCTGAACAATATGTTTTATTGAGCTGTTTTTAAGTTTTAGCCTGTGTATAATGTCGTACCCTGTTTTGTTTTGTATGGCGTCGTTAAAAGCTTTTTCAACATTTTTACGGTCGTCGCTATGCACATATTTAAGGTAATTATTAAATGACGGTTTAATATCTGCCGGTGTCTTATTAATGATTTTATATATTTGGTCGGACCAAAAGTGTTTTTTTGTTTTGTGGTTTTCAACCCAATAACCTAATTGAGCAATCTCTTGCGACTCTTTTAGCTGCCTCTTTTTTTCATTAAGTTCCGACCTTACACTCTGCAAATCGGTAATGTTTTGTAATGAAAACAGTATGGCGTTATCGTTTATTTTATTCAAATCGAGCTTATAGGAATCGGCACCTGATGAAAATATAAAATGAGCCTCTTTTGTTTTTTCTTTTAAATAGAACTGTTTTAATGGTTGGCTGTTAAATCCGTCAAGAAATTTAAAAATTGGCTCGGCAGGTTCAGGTTTTAACAATGGTTTTATTCCGGATAGTTTATTAAATGCTTTGTTCGACTGTACAAGGTAAAATATACATGTTTCATCATCAATTAATTCAGGTTTTAATAAACCTTGTGCAATTGTTGATTCGTTAAACAGTACATTAAACTCATTCATTAAACCGTTTTGATTAGAGAATTTTTTGCTCATTGTTAATTTGATATTTTTGCACTATATAACGTTTTTGCTTGCAAATAGTTTATTGCATCCAAATAATTACGAATACCGATAATATAGTAAGCATAAATAATACTTCGCCAACTAATTTGCTGCGTATCTCTGTAAAATGTATCGAGCAAATTATTGATAGTGGTATTGCAAAAGGCATTATCAGCTCATATCCTAACGAGGGGTGCATAATAAAAAGAGCAATTATATAGATTAAAAACAGAGAAAATAGCGAATAGTATTTGCGAATGCTTATTTTTTTTACGCCAACAACCCTCAATCCCATAAGCAATGAAATTAATGTAACAAAGCCTAAAAAACCTATGGCAAACAACGAATAAACCGAAAATGATAAAGCGGATGCTTGAGTATTAAAAATAGCTAACAGTTTGTAAAATACCTCTTGATTTTTGTCTGTTAAAAACAGAAATGCTATATAAAAAGCAAATGGCGTAGCAATACCCAGTACCGATGAAAACCACTCGCGCCAGTTAAATCTTCTTAAAACAACCATTGTTAGCCAAACAATAAAAATAAAAACATAAATATTAGGATAAAAAAGTGCGCCAAGCCCTAAAAACAAACCACTTTCATAGTATCTTTTAAAATGGTTTTTATTATTATCTAATAAAAACGATTTATTAATTGCAAGCAGTATAAATAAGTTGCTTATAAGCAATGGGTGCAGCATTTGGTATGCCGATAGGGTTGATGCAAAAACTACATAAAGTACCGCAGGCAGGTAAGTCCTGTTTTCGATAAATACATATTTAAAATTGAGCCAAATAAGCAAATACGATTCAATAATAATTAAAATTAACGAGAAAATTATTGATGCTTTCGGATAATAACTTAACAACTCTTGAAGCCAATTAAAGACAAAAGTTGTGCTGCCCAAATTTGCAGTATGTACATCAACAGGCACGTTAAACAATGTTGGTATCCATAAAGCAACACCTACCAATGGAATTAAAAACAGTACATACGGATGGTTGCTTTTAAATAGTTTAAGTAGCATAAAGTTATAAATCAATTAATAATTCAGTAAAATAAGGCAACATATAGTTTTTGATATTTGTTCATAAATTTGTAACTGTTAAAGTTAAATACTTGATAGTTACGGCGTGAGTCTTTGTTAAAAGTCTCGCGTTTTATTATTATAATAGGGTTATCCATTTAAGCCGCATCTTAATTTACAAAAATTATAAATATTCAACATTCAATATACAATTTTCAACATTAAACTGTATTTTTTTACTTTAATATTGTTTGTTGCTTATTGAATATTTGACCTTTCTATACCAAATACAAATCATCCAATCAAGACTTTGAGAACTAAATGGGCAACCTTATGTTATAATTATTTTTAAATCAACAACTCGCACCATAACCCCAAAAATACGGGACAAGCTTTGCGGATTTAAGGTATTTGTTTAAATATCGAACCCTATGTCTGTTCTGTAATTCTTTTTTTCAAAATTTATTATTTTTGCATTTTCATACGATATTTTTAATGCAGCATTTTTGTCAGCACCATATGATGTAACGGCAATTACCCTTCCGCCATTTGTAATTACATTGTTGTTAACGAGTTTTGTGCCTGCATGAAATATTATGCTATTATTAACAGCATCTAAGCCTTTAATCTCTTTTCCTTTTTCGTATGCTTCAGGATATCCTTTTGAAACCAACATAACGGTTGCGGCGGTTTCGGGTTTTATTTCAAAAGGCACCCAGCTTAACTGTTTGTCGGGTACGGCAATAAGTAACTCTAACAAGTCGGTTTCGATGCGTGGGATAATTACCTCGGTTTCGGGGTCGCCCAAGCGTACGTTGTACTCAATTACCATTGGTTCGTTGTTTACGCTAATAAGGCCAAAAAATATAAAGCCTTGGTATTCAACGCCATCTTTTTTTAACCCGCTAATTGTAGGTTCAATAATACGGTTTATTACTTTTTGGGTAAACTCTTTATTTGCAAATTTAACGGGCGAAACTGCACCCATGCCGCCTGTATTTAATCCTGTGTTGTTTTCGCCAATTCGTTTGTAGTCTTTAGCTTCGGGCAACAGTTTATAGTTGTCGCCGTCGGTTAAAACAAAGTACGAAACTTCAATCCCATCTAAAAATTCCTCGATAACAACTTTTGCCGATGCCTGCCCAAACTGCCCTTCGAGCATTACTTTTAGTGCATCTTTTGCCTCTTGTAAATCGTTAATTATCAGCACTCCTTTGCCGGCAGCCAAACCATCGGCTTTAAGCACGTATGGCGATTTTAATTTGTCTAAAAAATTACATGCCTCGTTATAGGTGCTTAATGTAAAACTGCCATATGCCGCTGTCGGAATATTGTGCCTATCCATAAATTTTTTGGCAAACTCTTTACTGCCCTCAAGCTCTGCCCCTTTTTTATCGGGGCCAATTACCGGAATATGGGATAATTCCGCATCATTTAAAAAATAGTCTCTTATGCCTTTTACCAAAGGGTCTTCGGGGCCAACAACCACTATGTCGATTTTTAGCTGAAGCACATTTTGCTTAATGGTCGCAAAATCGGTTGGAGATATATCAAGGTTTTTGCCTATACTGCTTGTGCCGGCGTTACCCGGGGCTATATATAAATTTGATAATTTGGGGCTTTGGGCAATTTTCCATGCCAATGTATGCTCTCTGCCACCCGATCCAAGAATTAAAACATTCATAATTGGTTTTTTTGAGTATTTTGAGTAAAAATAATAATTACTGATTAAAAAGTAAATAAAAAACGAATTTAGTAATTGTTACACTAACAACGCCTATTTTATTACAGATAAATCAAGCTGTTTAAACTCGGACATTAAA